>NZ_CP038157.1:2100000-2362885 GCF_007641235.1 Corynebacterium sanguinis | reverse complement strand
GGCGGCGGCTTCGCCGAGGAAGAGGCGAAGATGGCGCGCCAGTTCGGCGAGGTCGCCGCGGAGCACGAGGTTGGCCGGATCGTCTACCTCGGCGGGCTCCACCCGGACAACGAGGACATGTCCGAGCACCTGAAGTCGCGCGTGCGCGTCGGCGAGGAGCTGCGCGCCGCCGGCGTGCCCACGGCGGCCCTCCAGGCGGGCGTGGTCATCGGCGACGGCTCGCTGTCGTTCGCGCTGTTGCGCCACGTTTCCGAGCGCGTGCCCACTTTTGCGGCGCCTAAGTGGATCACCAACCGCATCACCCCGATCTCCGTGCGCGACGTCGTTCACTACCTCGTCGCCGCGGCCGATCTGCCTGCTGAGGAGGACCGCGCCTTCGACATCGGCGGGCCCGACACCATGCCGTACGTGGATATGATGCAGCGCTACACCCAGGTCGTCAGCGTGCGCCGCAGGCCGTTTCTGTCGGCGCCCATCATGACCCGTCGCCTCGCGTCCTTCGGCCTGTCCGTGCTCACGCCGCTGTCGATGAAGGAGATCCTGCCGATCTTCGACTCCGTATCCTCGGACACCGTGCTCAAAGAGCGCGACTTGGAAAAGCTGGTGGGCACGCCCGAGGGCGGCAACCAGACCTTCGACGAGGCCGTCGAGATCGCCGCGCGCGGCACCCACCCCGCGCGCTACGGGCGCATCGCCAACGCGGTGCACCTCGGCGTGCTGGCCACAGCCATCGCCGGCTCGCTTCTGACTAACCCTAAGTCCGCTAACTACGCCCGGCTGAAGAAGCCCTCCTGGCAGCCCCCGGCGGCGGCGTTTCCCATCGTGTGGACCCTGCTCTACATCGACATTGCAGTGATCGCCACCACCACCATCGCCGATTCGCTGGAGGAGGGCGAGCCCCGCGCCGCGCGCAATGACGCCCTCGCGCTGGCGGGGAACCTTGTCCTCAACGCCGGCTGGAGCGGTGTATTCTTCCGTTCGCGCGCTCGCCGCTTGTCGACGCTCTGGGCAGGCGCCCTCGCAGCCTCCTCAGCAGACCTGGTGCGCCGCGCACACCGCCGCTCGCCGACGCGCGGGTTGCTGCTTGCCCCCTACCCGGTGTGGTGCGCCTTCGCGACCGTGCTGACCGGCGAAATCGCGCGCCTTAACCGTTCTTAATGTCGTCGTAGGCCGCTAAAGCCCGCAACCGCGACTGCTTGACGTCCGCCATCGGCTCGGGGTAGTCGGCGGTTTCGGGCAGCCAGCGCGAAACGTAGGAGCCGTGCGGGTCGAACTTCTCCGCCTGCGTCAGCGGGTTGAAGATGCGGAAGTACGGTGCGGCGTCGTCACCGGAGCCCGCGACCCACTGCCAGTTGAACGCGTTGGAGGCGGCGTCGGCGTCGACAAGCGTGTCCCAGAACCACTCCTCTCCGTGGCGCCAGTGGATGCCCAGGTTTTTAGTCAGCCAGGAGCCGGTGACCATGCGCACTCGGTTGTGCATGCGTCCGGTCGCCCAGAGTTCGCGCATGCCGGCGTCGACAAGCGGGATGCCCGTGCGGCCCGACTGCCACGCCGCGAGCTCTGTCAGGTGCTGGGCGTCGGGGTCCATTTCTTGGTGCGCGAATGCCGCAGCCGTGGTGCCGGGCACCGCGTTGGGTGTCCACTCCCAGTCAAAGCGGTCGAACTTCTCGCGGACGTTTTTCGTCTCCATGTCGGCCAAGTGGTAGTAGCGGTGCCAGGCGAAATCGCGCCACAGAAGCTGCCGCGCAAACGCCCACGCTCCCGCGTCGACAGCGGCGAGCCACACCTCGGCGGGGCTGATCTCGCCGAAGCGCAGGTGCGGCGACAGGCCTGAGGTAACCCCGTCGAGCGCATTGTTGTCGTAGTCGGCGCTCGCGGCGATGAACTCGGCGAGGCGTTTGTGGGCCGCGCCTTCGCCGGGGGTGTTGTGCTGCGCCAGCGATGCGGCCCACGCAGCCTCGGCAGGCGCGTCCACGGTGGCGGGGGCGACGTCGGCCGGGGTGAGGTCCGGGACGGGAAGAGGCGTGGGAGGGGCGTCGAGAAGCACACTGCGCGCGGCGTTGAAGAACGGCGTGAACACGCGGTACGGGGTGGCACGCACCTCCCAGGGCTCCGTGAGCAGGTAGCCGGGGTGCGAGACGGCGCCGGTGGCCTCCTTGACCTCGGCATCAATGTCCGTCAGGTGGTAGCGGCGGTTCCACGTCACTGTCGCGCCAAGCTCGCGCGCGAGGCGGGGGACGATCTCGCGCGGGTCGCCCGCGAGCTCAATCAACGGAGCTGGGAGGGATTCGCGCAAGGCATCGAGGCTGTGGCGCAGCCACCACGCGGCGGCCCGGCCGATGCCCCGGCCCACCGTCTCGTGGACGTAAAGCCCCACGACGGGGCCGCGCTCGGCCGCCCAGGTCAAAGCGGCGTTATCAGCCAAGCGCAGGTCGTCGCGGAACCATACAATCGTCGGGGTACTCATCGCGACAGGGCATAGAATAGCGACGGACGAGAAACGCCCAGCGGGGCCAGCCACTTCTCGCCCGTGTGAGTAAACCGGAACCCGAGCTTGAGCAGAACCCGCTGCGAGCCGAGGTTTCCCTCTGCATGGGAGGCAACGATAAAGGGGTAGTTGGAGTGCTCGATCAACGCGGACGCCGCCTCGGTGGCGATACCGCGGCCCCAGTAAGGCGCTGCCACCCAGTAGCCGAGCTCCGGGGACTCGCCGGGGCGTAGCGCAACGCAGCCGACCGGCTCACCGTCGAGCGTGATCGCGAAGGTGCCGGGCGCGGATAAGACATCACTGATGGAGCGCCGGCTTTCCTCGAGGCTTGTGTGCGCCGGCCAGCCGGCACGCGGGCCGACCTCGGGGTGCGAGGCGTGGGTGAAAAGCGCCGGGGTGTCGCTACGAGCCCAGGGGCGCAGCACCAGGCGGGGAGTAACTAACATTGCTTGCCATCCTAATGTCCGAGCTCGGGAACTAAAGAAACGAATCGGGCGTTGTACCGTGTGGATGCAAGTCCGGCCAGACCATTGTCTGAATTACTGAAAGGAAACCAGGGATAGTGAGAAGTAACAACCCTGTCTTGACCCAACTGCCCCAGGCGGGCAGCTTCGCGGGCTACGGGTCGGTACAGACCGACCGGCCCATGACGGTCGACGACGTGGTAACCAAGACGGGCATCACTCTCGCAGTGATCGTTGCGTTCGCCGTCGCGAACTTCGGAATCGCGCTGGCGGGGCGACCCGACATCTCGACCATCTTGACGTTCGTCGGCGCAATCGGCGGTTTCATCACCGTTCTCGTCCACGCCTTTGGCAAGAAATTCGGATCCCGCACCGTGACGTTGATATACGCGGCTTTCGAGGGCCTGTTCGTCGGTGGGTTCTCGTTGATCCTGTCCGGTTGGATGATCGGCGGAGCGAACGCCGGAGCGATGATTTCCCAGGCCATTCTGGGCACGGTCGGCGTGTTCCTCGGCATGCTGTTCGTTTACAAGACCGGGGCGGTGCGCGTCACCCCGCGCTTCAACCGGATCCTCACCGGCGCCATCGTCGGTGTCGCGGTGATGGCGCTCGGCAACCTGGTGCTGTTCCTGTTCACGGGACTCAGCCCGCTCCGCGACGGCGGACCGCTGGCGATCATCTTCGGCGTGGTCTGCATCATCCTCGCCGCGCTGTCGTTCCTGCAGGATTTCGACCTCGCCGATCGCCTCGTACGCACCGGAGCGCCGTCGCAAATGGCCTGGGGCGTGGCACTGGGGCTGGCAGTGACGCTGGTCTGGCTCTACACCGAGATCCTGCGTCTTTTGTCCTACGCCAACCGCAACTAGCTAGTAGTTGCTCTCGGGGTTAATCGAGATCCCGTCCACGCTCACCGTGGTGAAGCGGAGGACACCATCGATAACCTCGGGGTTGCCTAGGACAACCTGGGTACCCTCGACCCGACGGTCCGGGTTGAGCGTCACGCGGGTGCCCAAGCCGGAACCAATCCGGCCGGACCACTCGTTCCACGTGATGTTCTCGATGTAGTCGTCCTCATCCTCGCAGGAGAGAACGAGACGGTCCGGCTCGGGGCCAACATCGGTACCGCAGTTGATGTAGGTGGGTAGCTGGCTCGGGGTGGGCGTGGCGTTGGCCTGGGAGGCCTCCACAACGTTGGCGCGGGTCGCGCTAGCCGGGGTCTCGTGGCCGGAACCCGCGAGCGAATCGGGGTTTTGGCTGGTGGCGGTGTCGACCTTGTTGCCGGAGTCGACCTCGTGCGGAGGGGAGCAGGCTGCGAGGCCCAGAGCTGCCAGGGCGAAAAATCCCGCCGCTGCCTTGCGCGTGGTGGTGATGTTCACTGTGATGCCGTCCTTAAAATCTCAAGAAGTTTTCCTCTGCGACCCCGCGCGCGGGGTCGCAGCCTTGTCTGAATCGTATGGCTCGGCAGAGACGATGGTTACCGAGATCTCGCGCCCGTTCGGGGCGTTGTAGGAGCGGGTCTCACCCTCGGAAGCACCAACAACCGCGGCGCCCAGCGGGGAGTTCTCGGAGTAGGTCTCCAGGTCCTTGTTGCCGGTGGAGGCGGCGCGGGTGCCGATGAGGAAGGTTTCCTTGTCGCTCTCGTCGCCGTTGTAGAAGACGTGGACGACGGAGCCGACCTGGGCGACACCCTCGATGACGCCGGAGCGCTCGGTGGTGGCATTCGCCAGGATCTCGGAGATCTGCTTGATGCGGGCTTCTTCTTGATCCTGCTGTTCGCGTGCGGCGTCGTAGCCAGCGTTTTCCTTCAGGTCGCCTTCCTCGCGGCGCTCGTTGATCTCGGCGGCGATGACCGGGCGGTTGTCGATGAGAGCCTGCAGCTCGTTCTCGAGCTTCGCCTTCATCTCCGGGGTGATGTACTGCTTCTGGGTCTCAGCCATATATAAACCTTCCGTTACATGCTAATACTGGGCCGAATTCTATCACGGCGCGGGCGTGGGATAAGCCGCAGTGTAGGTCCTGGATGTGTCCATGTAGAAGGGGATGTTTTCCGAGCAGCCGTAGACACGCCCGGACACGGCGGGCTCGCGCACAGGAAGGTCGACGCCGACGTGGATGAGCTCGTCGCCACCTGCGGGGATGATGACTTCTCTGCGCCCCACCTCAGCGAAGTCGTAGTTGACCGCGGTGACGATGCAGTACGAGTCGATGGACGGGTCGCGGCGGGTGACGTCGATCCACAGCCGGGTGGTGGCGTCGTCGACAGCTTCCTGGGTGATAAAGCTTGCGGTGACGGGCACTGCTTGGCGCTGCAGGTAGTTACGCGCCGCCGCCGCGATTACGAGCGCCACCATGAGCAACGCCGCGATAGCCAACACTTTGCCGCCGATCCCGCGGGGCGCCCTCGCGGAATCCTGGTCGCCGTAGCGGCTTGTCGGGCGGGCAAGGTCGGTATCGGGCACAGTGGGGCATCCTCGCTAGTGGCAGTAATGACTTTTGCATCAATAGTACTAAGATGGCCTAATACTTAATACTTAGTAACTTAACCTACGACGGCTGGAGATGCTGCATGCGCCTTTTGGCAGTTCACGCCCACCCAGATGACGAGTCGTCGAAGGGGGCAGCGACGATGGCGCGCTACGCCTCCGAGGGGCACCGCGTCAAGGTTGTAACCTGCACGGACGGCAAGCGCGGCGACATTTTGAACCCAGCGATGAATCGCCCCGGCGTGCTCGAGAACATCATGGATGTGCGCCGTGAGGAAATGGCCCGCGCCGCGGCTGCGCTGGGTGTGGAGCACGAGTGGATGGGCTACGAGGATTCCGGTCTGCCCCAAGGCGACCCCCTGCCGCCCTTGCCCGAGGGCTGCTTCGCGCTCGCGGACACCACCGAGGCGACCACGTCTTTGGTTAAGGTCATCCGCGAGTTCAAGCCGCACGTGATTATCACCTACGACGAGAACGGTGGCTACCCGCACCCGGATCACCTCAAGGTGCACGAGATTTCCATGGAGGCGTGGGAGAAGGCGGGCGACCCGGGGTTCGCGCCCGAGGCCGGTGAGCCGTGGACGCCGCTAAAGCTGTACTACACACACGGCTTTATCCTGCAGCGGATGCAGCTGCTCCACGACCGCCTGATCGAGCAGGGCGCCAAGAGCCCCTACGGTTACATGATCAAGCGGTGGAAGGAAAACGAGGCGGACGTGATGAGCCGTGTCACCACTCGCATTGAGTGCGGTGAGTACTTTGGCCACCGCGCCGAGGCGCTGACCGCCCACGCCACGCAGATCGATCCCGCCGGCGCGTTCCTTGCCAGCCCGGTCGAGGACCAGCAGGCGGTCTGGCCGACCGAGGAGTTCGAGCTGGCCAAGACCCGCGTGTCCACGCACCTACCTGAGGACGACTTGTTCGCGGGCATCAGCGAGACGGAGGATAAGCAATGATCGGTACCGCCGCGCTAACCAACGCCTCGGGCTGGATCCTCGCGCAGGCTCCGCCGGAGACCCCGGTTGGGCCGGAGTTCGGCAAGGCCTCGCCGATCGGCATGCTCATCGTCGTCGCCCTCGCGGTGGTGATCTTGAGTCTCGGCTTCGCCTTCCACCGCAGGCTGTCGCGCTTTAACCGGCGTCGGCTGTTTGCGGAGCAGCACGGTATCGACCCTTTCGACCAGGAGGCAATTGACGCGGCCATGGCCGAGGCGGGCGTGCTCGACCGTCGTCGTCAGCGCTTTATCTAACCGCTCGGCTGTAGGGTGGAATCGTGACTGTGCTGTCGAGAATCCTCTACCGCCTCTACGAGGCGCGGTTGAGGCGTGACCTGCGTGGCAAGAAGCGCCCGCGGCACATCGCGGTGATGGCCGACGGCAACCGGCGCTGGGCGCGACAGGTCGGTTACACCGACGTCTCCCACGGCCACCGCGCCGGCGCAGCGAAGATCGGCGAGCTGGTGCGCTGGTCGGCCGAGATGGACATCGATGTTGTCACCATCTACCTGCTGTCCACCGAAAACCTGCAGCGCACGACCGAAGAGGTTGAGCTGCTTTTCGACATCATCTCCGACGTCGTCGCGGACTTGGCGGCGGAGGATTACTCGTGCCGCATCAAGCTTGTCGGCCACCTTGAGCTTCTGCCCCCGGAGGTAGCGGAGCGGATGCAGCGCTCGGCCGCGGCGACAAGCGCGAAGCGTGGGCTCAGCGTCAACATCGCGGTCGGCTACGGCGGGCGCCAAGAGATCGTCGACGCCGTGCGCACATTGCTTGGCGACGAGCTCGCCTCCGGAACCGCTGCCGAAGGTTTGGCGAGCCGCGTCACCGTCGACTCGATCGGGGAAAACCTCTACACTTCCGGCCAGCCGGACCCGGATTTGGTGATCCGCACCTCCGGCGAGCAGCGCCTGAGCGGGTTCCTGCTCTGGCAGGCGGCGTACTCGGAGATCTGGTTTACCGACACCTACTGGCCGGCATTTCGCAAGATCGACTTCCTGCGCGCGCTGCGCGACTACTCGCAGCGCTCGCGCCGCTTTGGCAAGTAGCTACATCTTGCGCATACGAACGCGCTGTACGGAGTGATCGGAGCCCTTACCCAGCACGAGCGAAGCGCGCACGCGGGTGGGCAGGATGTTTTCCACGAGGTTCGGGAGGTTGATCGACTGCCAGATTTCGCGGGCCTCGCGCGTCGCGGAGGCGTCGTCAAGCTCGGCGAATCGTGCGAAGTGAGCGCCAGGCTCGCGGAAGGCTGTCGTGCGCAGCTGAAGGAAGCGGTCGATGTACCAGCGCTCGATGTGCTCGGTTTTGGCGTCAACGTAGACGGAGAAGTCGAACAGGTCCGAGATCATCAGGGTCGGGCCGGTCTGCAAGACGTTGAGGCCCTCGAGGATGAGGATGTCGGGCCTGTCCACAAGCTGGTGCTCGCCGGGGATGATGTCGTAGAGCTTGTGCGAGTACACAGGTGCTTCCACCGCGGGGGCTCCGGACTTGACATCGGTGACAAAGCGCATGAGGTTGCGGCGGTCGTAGGATTCCGGGAACCCCTTGCGCTGCAGAAGGCCGCGTTCGCGCAGTGTCTTTGTGGGGTAGAGGAATCCGTCGGTGGTCACGAGGTCGACCCGGGGGTGGGACTCCCAGCGCTGTAGCAGCACCTGTAAAAGGCGAGCGGTGGTGGACTTGCCCACGGCCACCGAGCCGGCAACCCCGATGATGTAGGGCACCCGCATCGACTCGCCTAAGAACATCGCGCTGGCCGCGTTGAGCCGTTGCGCGGCCTCGACGCGCAGGTGGATGAGGCGCGAGATGGGCAGGTAGATGTCCGCCACCTCGTGCAGGTCGATGTTTTCGCCGATGCCGGAGAGCTGGGCAAGCTCGTCTTCCGTTAGCACCTGGGGCATGGCCGCGCGGCGGCGGCTCCAATCCTCGCGGCGGAAGTCCACGTACGGGCTTGAGGGGCTGGAATCAGCGGGACGCGACATGGCCACCATTGTGGCATTTGGTGCCTATACTGGCTGAAAATGGCTGTCTTTAGCGGTCAGCCCCCCGATACGAAAGGACCCGTGAAACCGTGTCTGAAGACCTCCGCTACCAGGATCTCTCCTCACTGGACCCCGAAGTCCATGAGGCCATTGTCAATGAGCTCGGGCGCCAGCGGCACACGCTGGAAATGATCGCGTCTGAGAACTTCGTGCCGCGCGCTGTGCTGCAGGCGCAGGGTTCCGTGCTGACCAACAAGTACGCCGAGGGCTACCCGGGGCGCCGCTACTACGGCGGCTGCGAGTTCGTCGACGTCGTCGAGGACCTCGCCCGCGACCGCGCGAAGGAAGTATTCGGCGCGCAGTACGCCAACGTGCAGCCCCACTCCGGCGCGCAGGCCAACGCCGCCGTGCTCATGGCGCTGGCGGAGCCGGGCGACACGATTCTGGGCCTAGACCTCGCCCACGGGGGTCACCTCACTCACGGAATGAAGATCAACTTCTCCGGCCGTCTGTACAACGTCGCCGCCTACCAGGTGGAGCCTGACACCCACCAGATTGATATGGCGAAGCTGCGCGAGCAGGCGCGCGAGGTCAAGCCGAAGGTGCTCATCGCTGGCTGGTCGGCATACCCGCGCCAGCAGGATTTCGCAGAGTTCCGCTCGATTGCCGACGAGGTCGGCGCGTACCTGTGGGTCGACATGGCGCACTTCGCGGGCCTCGTCGCCGCGGGCCTGCACCCCTCTCCCGTGCCGCACGCCCACGTCGTGTCATCCACGGTGCACAAGACACTCGGCGGCCCGCGCTCCGGGTTCATCCTCACCAACGACCTCGAGCTGCACAAGAAGCTCAACTCCGCAGTGTTCCCCGGCCAGCAGGGCGGTCCCCTGATGCACGCGGTCGCCGCGAAGGCGACGGCGTTCAAGATCGCCGGCACGCCCGAGTTCAAGGACCGCCAGCAGCGCACGCTGAACGGCGCGCACATCCTCGCCGAGAGGCTCACGCGTGACGACGCCAAGGTTGCCGGCGTCGACGTCGTCTCCGGCGGCACCGACGTCCACCTCGTCCTCGTTGATCTGCGCAACTCCGACATGGATGGCCAGCAAGCCGAGGACCTGCTCCACTCCGTGGGCATCACCGTCAACCGCAACGCAGTGCCGTTCGACCCGCGCCCGCCGAAGGTCACCTCCGGTCTGCGCATCGGAACCTCCGCGCTTGCGACCCGCGGCTTCGGCGACGAGGACTTTACCGAGGTCGCCGAGATCATCGCGGAGACCCTGATCATGGGCGATTCTGCGGACCGCGAAGCGCTGCACGCCCGCGTGGATGCTCTCGCCGAGAAGTACCCGCTCTACCCGGAGCTGGAAAGCTGGAAGATGATCTAGCGCTCGGCGGCATGGGTCGCGCGAGCGGCCCGCAGCCACTCGGGCTGATCTTTGAGCAGGGCGCTGATCTGCTCGGTGGTCAGGGGGGAATCCATGCCGTTCTTCTTCAAGGCGGTGATGCTGATCCCGAGCTTGCGCGCCACTTCGGGGCGGGGATGGGGTCCGTTCAGGCGTAGCTCCGTCAGCCACTCGGGAGGATTGGCCTGCAGCTCGCGCAGGCGCGCGTGGGTGATCGCGCCCTCGCGGAACTCGTCCGGGGTGGCGGGGAGGTAGATGCCCAGTTTCGCGGCGGCGGTTGCGGGCTTCATCGCCGTGCCGGAGGGTTTAGTCGAGTCAGTCATGGGTTCGACGGTAGCATTTTGGCATGTTGCGCCTCAGTTTCGTCACCGGCACCGAGCCGGGAAAATGGTTCTCCCGCTACCGGCAGGGCACCGACCACGGTCTGCGTGAGATCGGCCACGATGACCCGTTTGCCCTGCTCGAGCAGGGGGAGTGCGACCTCGCGCTGATGCGGCTTCCGGACGCGCGTGTCGACGACCGCCACCACGTCGTCGTGCTCTACGACGAGGCGGCCGGGGTTGCGGTGCCGAAAGAATCGGTCTACGCGATTGCCGACGAGCGGCTGACGCCGGCGGACCTCGAGGGGGAGATTGAGAATTTTCGTTGGTCGCAGGGGGCGTCGATAAGCGAGCTGCGAGAGTCTCTGCGCGTGGTTGCGGCCAACGTTGGCGTGGCCTTTGCGCCAAAGCCTCTGCTCAAGATGCTTGCGAAGAAGCAGGTCGCGGTACGCGATGCTGATGGCGATGCGACGCACATTGCGCTGGTGTGGAGGCGGGAGGCGGACGGCGATCCGATCCAGGATTTCGTTGGTGTGGCGAAGGGGAGGACGCCGCGGTCCTCGCGCTCCTCCCCCCGTACAGGGGGCAGGCGCGGACGTCGTTAACCCAAAGTTTGCATAATGGTACGCATAAACAACGTTCTATGGAAAGGGTTTTAGATATGAATATTTCTCGCAAGCTTGGTGTCATCGCCGCAGCTGGTGCTCTCTCGGTGGGCCTCGTCGCCTGCGCCAACGAAGAGGGCGACATGGGCGCGGCGACGACCGTTGCAGAAACCGCGACCGAGACCAACACCATGACCGAGACGCAGGAGCCGGCTGAGGCGACCACCGCTGGCACCGAGGTCGCCGACGGCGTGCCGGTTGCTACCGCCGATGGCACCCAGGCCATGGTTCCGGCCGGCCTGGCAGAGGCCATGGACAAGTTCACCGCTCCCGAGTACGGCGGCGACGACTGGGGCGAGCCGATGAGCATCGATGAGACCGAGCAGGGCTGGGTTGCAGCCTACGCTGACGGTCACTACATCACCTGGAACGAAAACACCGGTGGCGCTCCGATCTGGGGCAAGATTGGTGAGACCTGGGCGGATGAGAACTGGGGCGAGGGTAGCGTTGGTTTCCCGACCGCAGCTGAGACCCCGATCCCGGGCGAGATGGGCTGGACCCAGGAGTTCGAGAACGGCACCATCAGCTGGGCACTCGACGAGGCCACCGGCGAGTTCGGCCCCGTCATTGAGGCCAACTAAAATTAGACTGCACCTGCACTATTGCGTAGCCATTGATTTCGCTACACAATAGTGTGCATGTCTTTCAATGATTTCACGCTCCGACCAATCCGCCCGGAGGATTACCCGCAGGTTCGGGAAATTTACGAACTGGGTTTGACGTCGGGCCACGCCAGCTACGAATCCAAGGGTCAAAGCTGGGAGGAGTTCCGGAGCAAGAAGATCATTGAGACCGTTTTCGTCGCGGTCGACTCAGAAGATGATTCCCGCGTTGTGGGCTGGGTCGCCGCGGCGAAGGCATCTACGCGCAGCGTCTTCCACGGAGTCGTGGAGGATTCGATTTACATACACCCCGACGCCCAAGGGCGCGGGGTGTCTAGCGCGCTTTTGGACAAACTTATTGAGACCTGCAAGCGCCTCGACAAATGGGCCATCCACTCGTGGATCTTCCCCGAGAACGAAGGATCCTCAAGACTGCACATGTCCCGCGGCTTTACCAAGGTGGGCACCTTCCACAACATGGCGGAGATGACCTACGGCGACATGGAGGGGCAGTGGCGCGCGACTGACGTCTACGAGCTGCTGCTGCCCACCCCCGGCGAGTCTGCTTAAGCCACCGTCTCCTTCAGCGGTTCCTGCTTCACGGGGAGCAGCAGGATCAGCGCGACCAGCGCCGCTGGGACCATGAGTAGGTAAACGGGTGTGAGCCCGTCGTTGTAGCTGGAGATCACAGCGTCGCGGACGGCGTCGGGAAGCTGGGCGACGATCTCCGGGGTGAAGCTGTTGCGGGCGGTTTCGCCGGCTTGCATCTCGCCGGGCAGGCGCTCGGCAAGGTTCTGGGTCATGTTGTGAATGAACAGCGACCCCACCAGCGAGGCGCCGAGCGCCGATCCGAGCTGGCGGAAGAAGTTGTTCGTTGCGGTTGCAGTTCCCACCATGGCGACGGGGAACGAGTTCTGCACGATCAACACTAGCACCTGCATCACCATGCCCAGGCCCGCGCCGAAGGTGAACATATAAACACCGAGCTGCGGCAGCGGCGTGGTGGGCTCGAGCTGTGAAAATAGCAGCAGGCCGAGGGCGGTGACCGCCATGCCGGCGATGGGGTAGGTCTTGTAGTGGCCGGTGCGGGCGATGATAAAGCCGACGGCTACACCGACGCCGAGTAGGCCGAGCACCATGGGCAGCATCATCAGGCCGGCCTCGGTCGGGGTCAGGGAGTGGACCATCTGCAGGTAGGTCGGCAAGTAGCCGAGCACGCCCATCATGGAAAAGCCCAGCACCACGCCGGCCGCGGTTGTCAGCACCATGTTGCGGTTGCGGAACAGCCACATCGGGATCAACGGGTTGCGCGCTCGCTTCTCGACGACCACAAACAGCGCCGAGGAGATTATCGCTGCCGCAATGAGGCCGAGGATGACGAGGGAGCCCCAGTCGTAGTCTGTGCCTCCCCATGTAGCGGTCAGGGTGATGCTCACGGTGGCGACCACCATGAGGATGGTGCCCAGCCAGTCGAAGTGCAGCCGCTCCGGCCTCGGCCCGCGCAGTCGCAGGACCACGAGGCAGACCGCCATGGCAATCAGGCCTAGCGGGATGTTGATCCACAGCCCCCAGCGCCAGCCGGGGCCGTCGGTGAACCACCCGCCGAGGACGGGCCCGAGCACGGAGGAGACTCCGAACACAGCGCCCATTGCGCCCATGTACTTGCCGCGCTGCCTGGCGGGGACGACCTCGGCGATAATCGACTGCGAGTTGACCATCATCCCGCCCGCGCCGAAGCCCTGGACGGCGCGGCCAATGATCAGGGCCGTCATGGAGTTGGCGAACCCGCCGATGATCGAGCCGACGATAAACAGCGTGATCGAACCGATGTAGAGCCACTTGCGCCCGAGGCCGTCGCCAAGCTTGCCGTTGAGCGGCATGGCGATGGTCATGGTGACCATGAACACGGAGATTACCCAGCTCATGTGGTCAACGCCGCCGAGCTCGCCGACGATGGTGGGCAGCGCGGTGCCGAAGATCATCTGGCCGAGCGAGCTCATCAGCATGGTGAGCATCAGTGCACCGAAGATGAGCCCGATGCGGGGTTGGTGCGTTTCTACCATGTCAGCTCCTTGTAGTACGCGGTGTGGATGCGCGCTGCGCGCCGCACTCCGTCGACGGCCGAGCCTGTGTCGGCGGGGAAGTGCGGGTTGGACAGGTACAGCGACAACGCGCTGCGGCACACATCGACGACAATGTGGACCTCGACTTCGACGGGGAGGTCGGGCAACCGGCGGTCGTCGGGGAATCGCGCAAAATGCTTGTCGACGGCCCGAGCCAGCGCCGTGAGCACCGTGACGCGGCGTTTGTGGCTCGCGTGGGCCAGGGAGGGGTTATCGGAGATGACGAGGCGGCGGCGCTCTAGCAGCCCTCTGCTGACCAGCTCGGAGCGTTCTTTCATCTGCGAGACGATGAGCTCAATGAGGTTGTCGCTCTGGGTGGCCTCGATCGCGGCCAGCGCCTCGGCATCGAGCTCGAAGGGGAAGGCGCCGAGGATGGCGTCGTCTTTGGAGCTGACGTAGTTAAAGAAAGTCCGCCGCGAAATGTCCGCGGCGGCGCAAATGTCTTCAACGGTTACGGCGTCAGCGCCGTGGCGTTCGACGAGGGCGAGCGCTTCGTCGTAGATGCGGCGCAGCGTCGCCTGGCGCTTGCGCTCGCGTAAACAAGGGGGTTTAGTCACAGGGTGCAATGTTACACCCTGTGCAAAATTCCTGCTTTAGTTGCGATCGGTGTTCGCCATGGACAGCACGTCGAGGCGGCGATCCAGCTCCTCTTCGGTGAGCTTGTCACCGTCGACGAAGCCGAGGTCGATGACCGTCTCGCGGATGGTCTTGCCTTCCTTGAGCGCGGTTTTGGCCACCTTCGCGGCGTTCTCGTAGCCGATCGCCGAGTTCAGCGGGGTGACAATCGACGGCGAGGACTCAGCCAGCGTGCGCATGCGCTCGATGTTCGGCTCAATGCCGTCGACAAGCTTGGTGGCGAACTGGCGAGCGGTGTTCGCCAGCAGGCGAGAGGACTCGAGCACGTTGCGCGCCATCATCGGGATGAAAACGTTGAGCTCGAACTGGCCCTGGGTGCCAGCGAACGCCACTCCGGCGTCGTTGCCGATGACCTGCGCGGAGACCTGGGTGGCGGTCTCACAGAGAACGGGGTTGACCTTGCCCGGCATGATAGAGGAGCCCGGCTGCAGGTCGGGCAGGTGGATCTCGCCGAAGCCGGCGAGCGGGCCGGAGCCCATTAGGCGGATGTCGTTGGAGATCTTGTACAGCGACACCGCGACCGAGCGCATTGCACCGGAGAACTCGACGAGCGCGTCGCGGTTCGCCTGCGCCTCGAAGTGGTTCTCCGCCTCGGAGAGCTGCTTAACACCGGTCAGGGTCTTCAGCTCGGCGGTGACCCTTGCGCCGAAGTCGGCCGGGGTGTTGATGCCGGTGCCCACAGCGGTGCCGCCGATCGCGAGCTCGCCGAGACGCTCCAGCGTGGCCTCGACGCGCTGGATGCCCAGCTCAATCTGGCGTGCGTAACCGGAGAACTCCTGGCCGAGGGTGACAGGGGTGGCGTCCATCAGATGGGTGCGGCCGGACTTGACCACCGAGTGCCACTCCTTGGCCTTCGCATCAAGCGAGTCGTGCAGCACCTTCAGGCCGGGGATGAGGTCCTCGACAGCCGCCTCCGTCGCGGCGACGTGGGTGGCCGTGGGGAAGGTGTCGTTGGAGGACTGGCCCATGTTCACGTCGTCGTTGGGGTGAACCTCAACGCCGTTGGCCTTGGCGATAGACGCGATGACCTCGTTGGTGTTCATGTTCGAGGAGGTACCCGAGCCGGTCTGGAAGACGTCGATCGGGAACTGGTCGTCGTGCTTGCCGTCGGCGATCTCCTTCGCTGCAGCGATGATCGCGTCGGCCTTCTCGGCGTCGAGGTTGCCCATGTCCTTGTTCACCTGGGCACACGCCGCCTTGAGCAGGCCGAGGGCGCGGATCTGCTGCGACTCCAGGCCGCGGAAGGAAATCGGGAAGTTCTCCACAGCGCGCTGGGTCTGTGCGCGCCACAGAGCGTCCACGGGGACCTTGACCTCGCCCATGGTGTCGTGTTCGATGCGGTACTGCTGATCAGCCATGTAAAAGCTCCTTCTTGAGGTGTGTTTATTCCGTGGGGTCAGAGTAGTCGACCACGGAGAACTCTTGCAGCTTGGAAAGCTGGTGGATCGACTCGACGTAGCGGACCGTGCCGGAGGTGCCGCGCATCACCAGCGAGCGCGTCGTCGCGCCGGTCTTGCGGTACGAGACACCGCGCAGCATGTCGCCGTTGGTCACGCCCGTCGCTGCGAAGTAGGTGTTGTCGGTGGAGACGAGGTCATCCATCAACAGCACGCGGTCTAGGTCGTGGCCGGCGGCGAGCACGCGCTCACGTTCCTCGTCGTTTTGCGGCGCGAGCTGGCCCTGGATCTCCCCGCCCAGGCACTTCAGCGCGCAGGCCGCGATGACGCCCTCCGGGGTGCCGCCGACGCCCATCATCAGGTCGATGGAGTTGGTGTCCTGGGCTGCGGAGATTGCGCCCGCGACGTCGCCGTCCATGATGAAGCGGACCTTCGCGCCGGCCTCGCGGATCTCCGCGACCAGCTTCTGGTGGCGCGGGCGGTCGAGGACGACCACGGTGACCTCGGAGGGCTTGACACCCTTTGCCGCTGCCACGGCGCGCACGTTGTCCGCCACCGAGGCGGTGATGTCGATCTTGCCGGCGGCCTCGGGGCCAACGGCGATCTTGTTCATGTAGAAGGCGTCCTTCGGGTTGTACATCGAACCGCGCTCGGCGGCAGCGATCACCGCGATGGCGTTCGGGCGGCCCTCCGCCATCAGGCGCGTGCCGTCGACGGGGTCCACCGCGAGGTCAACGTGCGCGCCTTCGCCGTTTCCGACCTTTTCGCCGTTGTACAGCATCGGGGCCTCGTCCTTTTCGCCCTCGCCGATGACGATGATCCCGTCCATGGTGACCGAGTTGATCATCTTGCGCATCGCATCGACCGCAGCGCCGTCACCCTCGTTCTTCTTGCCGCGGCCTACCCAGCGGCCCGAGGCGAGCGCGGCCGCCTCCGTCACGCGGACGAGTTCGAGGGCGAGATTTCGGTCCGGGTACACCTTGCCCGATGCGGTCTGGTCAGTCATCGAAGGCAGCCTCCTGAGCTACAAATTACGGATTAGATTTCCCCCCATTGTGTCACTTTCGGACACCCCCAGTGCGCGACGCTGCCAATTCGGGGGTGAACGGGTGGACGTGCCATACTTGGGCGCGTGGCAGGCAACGAGAAACCCCGCATTTTCCAGGACGGTCGCGACATGATGATCAACGTCGTGATCATTATCGTCGCCATGCTGGCTGTGGTCGGGTTCACCGGATTGTGTACCTTCAACCCCGGCGCGCCCGAGCAGGGCCCGGTCCAGGAGGTTGACGCCCGCTCCTTCGTCGAGCTGGAGTCGCGCGCCGTGAACTACCCGGTGCGCTACCCCGAGATGTCCGCGGGCTGGACCACCAACTCCGCGCGCCGCTCGATGATCGGCGGCGCCCCAGCGCCCGTCATCGGCTGGGTCACCCCCGGCGGCGGGTTCATCCAAATGACCCAGACCGCCGCGCCGCTTGACGACGCCGTCAGGGAGATCGACGCGGACCCGCGCGAGCTCGCGTCAACCGAGCAGGTGGGCGGCGCGCAGGTGCAGATCTACAGCTCGACAGCTGACGATGTGCGCGACGTGTGGGCGGTTGACGTCTCGGATGCGCGCCTGGTGTTTACCGGTGCGGCTACCGCTGATGAGTTCCGCGAGCTGATCGAGACCGCCGTGGGCACCACGCCGATTTCGCGCGGCTAGGAGTCGCTCGAGTTATCGGTGCGGCCGATAGCTTCTTCGACGCGGGTGGCGGCGCCGTCGAGAAGTAGCTCGCAGCGCTTCGCGAGCGCCTCGCCGCGCTCCCAGTACTTCAACGACTCGTCCAGGCTCATCTGGCCGAGCTCGAGGATCTTGACGGTTTCGACGAGCTCGTCGCGCGCCTGCTCGTAGTTCAGCGTTGCGGGGTCGGGAAAGGCGTTGTCGCCGGCCTCGCCGGTTCCGAAGGCGGTCGGGGTGGTCATGGGTTCGGTGTACTCCTTAGTTAATCGGCGGGTGAGTGAGACATCGCGGCCGCGGTGATCGAACCGTCCGCGACGCGGATGCGCAGCTGCGAGCCGGGCGGGGACTGCTCGATGGTGGTGACGACCTCGGGGCCGGAGCCGTCGCGCGGCAGGACCTGGACAACGGCGTAACCGCGCGCAAGCGTGGCGGACGGCCCGAGCGCGGAGACCTGGGAGCGCAACGCAGAGACCTTCGCCGATTCCTCGCGCAGCAGGTAGCGCACGTCGCGGCGGATCAGCGCGACGGCGCGCTGAACCTCGTCGCGGCGTTGGTTCAAGGAAGTCATCGGATTCGCCAGGACGGGTCGACTGCGCAGCGCCGTGATGGTGGAGCGCTCGCGTTCCACCCAGCCGCGCAGCGCGGCGTTCATCCTCGCGCGTGCCTCGTCGACGAAGAGGAACTCCTGCGCGGCGTCCGGGACC
The DNA here is from genome assembly GCF_007641235.1 of Corynebacterium sanguinis. Lineage (NCBI taxonomy): Bacteria > Bacillati > Actinomycetota > Actinomycetes > Mycobacteriales > Corynebacteriaceae > Corynebacterium > Corynebacterium sanguinis. Next base: position 2,344,904 of record NZ_CP038157.1, on the reverse strand, counting down.
ACCCGCTTCGCGGCGTCCGTTGGGGTGGCCGCGCGCAGGTCAGCGACGTTGTCAAGCACGGGGTTGTCCGGCTCGTGGCCGATCGCGGAGACCACCGGGGTGCGCGCCGCGGCGACGGCGCGCTGCAACGTTTCTTCCGAAAACGGCAGCAGGTCCTCGACGGAGCCTCCGCCGCGCGCGATGATGATGACGTCGACGGCCTCGTCCGCGTCGAGCGTGCGGAGCGCCTCGATGACCTCGGGGGTAGCGTTCGCTCCCTGCACGGCGGTGTTGATCACGCGGAACTTCACCGCGGGCCAGCGCGACTGAGCCACCGACATCACGTCGCGCTCGGCGGCGGATCCCTTGCCTGTAATCAACCCGACGGTGTTGGGAAGGTAGGGGAGTGGTTGCTTCCGGGAGGCGTCGAAAAGCCCCTCGGCGGCGAGCTGCTGACGCAGCTTCTCAATGCGCGCCAGTAGTTCGCCCTCGCCGACGTGGCGGATGTCGGTGATGTACATCGAGAACGAGCCGCGACCCGCGTAGAAGGAGGGTTTGCCTAGCACAACAACTCGGTCGCCGTCTTTCAGTGGCGTCGCGAGCGAGCGCAGCAGGGAGGTTTCGGCGGTGAGCTGCACCGAAATCTGCTCCTGGGTATCGCGCAGCGTGAGGTACGACATCTTCCACGTCGGCTTGACGTTGATCTGCGTGAGCTGGCCCTCCACCCACAGCCAGCCGAGGCGCTCAATCCACTTCTTGACCGTGGAATTGAGCCGGGCTACCGGCCATGGGTTCTCCGGCGAGCTCTTCGGTTGCGCCGACTGGGTCATGCATGCCCCCTCTCTTTTTGGGTTCGCGGTTGCGTGGGAATCTAGGTGTGAAACTACACAGTTTAGTGCCGTCTATCGTTTTAGACTTCTTTTAGATACCCTGGGTTCCATGACTGAACAGGGAAAAAACGTCCTTCTCGCCGCCCCGCGCGGTTACTGCGCCGGCGTCGACCGCGCCGTCGATACCGTGGAGAAGGCCTTGGAGAAGTACGGTGCCCCGGTCTACGTGCGCAAGCAGATCGTGCACAACAAGTATGTTGTGGAAACACTTGAGGAGCGCGGCGTGATCTTCGTCGAGGAGACCGACGAGGTGCCCGAGGGCGCCCACTTGGTCTTCTCCGCCCACGGCATCTCCCCGGCTGTGCGCGAGTCGGCGATCCAGCGCAACCTGCTCACCCTCGACGCCACCTGCCCGCTTGTGACCAAGGTGCACAACGAGGCGAAGCGTTTCGCCCGCGACGGCTACCAGATCCTGCTGGTCGGCCACGAGGGCCACGAAGAGGTCGAGGGCACCGCTGGTGAGGCCCCCGAGGTCACCCACCTTGTCGACGGTCTTGACGGAGTCGCTTCGCTGCCGGACTTTGGCCCGGATCAGAAGTTGGTGTGGTTGTCGCAGACCACGCTGTCGGTGGACGAGACGATGGAGATCGTCAACAAGCTCTTTGAGCGCTTCCCGCACTTGGAGAACCCGCCGAGCGATGACATCTGCTACGCCACCCAGAACCGCCAGGTCGCAGTCAAGGCGATCGCGCCAAAGTGCGACCTGGTCATCGTCGTGGGATCGCAGAACTCCTCGAACTCCAAGCGCCTCGTCGAGGTTGCGCTTGAGGCGGGTGCGAAGGCGTCCTACCTGGTGGACTTCGCCCGCGAGATCGACGAGTCCTGGCTGGAAGGTGTCATGACCGTCGGCGTGACCTCGGGAGCCTCCGTGCCGGAGATTCTGGTGCGCGAGGTGCTCGAGTACCTCGACGACCGTGGCTACAGCGATATTGAGCAGGTGACCACGACGACAGAGACCATCACGTTCTCCCTGCCGCGCGACCTGCGACCCTCGCGCGTCTAGCGGCCGCGGCGACGGCCTGCGGCTTCACGCTGGGCCATGATCTCGCGCAGCTCATTGACCGTGACGGTGCGTTCGCGGGCGCGGCGTCCCTCATCGGCAACGCGCCGGTTGCTGCGCGCGACGCGGCGGCGCTCCTCCCGCTCGCGACGCGCCAAGGCCTGGTTGTAACGCTTCAGAAGGTGCAGTCGGGTAAACGCAATCAGCGCTGCGCCGAGGGTGGCCGCGAGGAGCACGGGGAAGAGTTGCAGCAGCGGGTAAGCGATCACGAGTACGTCCGTGCGCGACACCCCGGAATCACCTGAGTTAATGAACCACCCCGTTGCCACCGCGGCGACAACGAAGGTGATTGGGACTACCGCCACCGTGATGAACAGCCCGCGTGGGTTCACGAGCGTTGCCGCCGCGAGCGCACCGAGGGCGAAAAGCGTGAGGAACGGCCACGAAATCTGCCCCACGTAGATGGACAGCAACGCGCCGGTGAACAGGGCAGCGCACACGATGGCTATGGCCGAGCCCGTGGCTAGACCGTCGAATGAGGCGCGGGTGGCGCGCGAGTTCCTAGGCGACGCGTGTGACACGCTGCACTACCTTACCCGGTGTATTGAATCATTCGGGCTCCGCGGCATGCCTCGGTGTTGCGGAGACAGCGTCTACCGCATGAGATGTTGACCTCTTCGGGCTGACAACCCCCATCTCCTCGAACTTCCGGGCCGTGACCATCACCCGTGAGTCCATGCTGGCGAGCGTTGAGTTAAACGCGTCGACGGCGCGTTCGAGCGACTGGCCGACGCGGTTGTAGTGCTCGGCCATCGTGCCGAGGCGCTGGTACAGCTGCGCGCCGAGGCGCTGGATCTGCCTCGCCTGCTCGGTGGCAGCCTCGTGGCGCCACCCGAGGGCGACGGTGCGTAGTAGCGCGAACAGGGTGGTGGGGGTGGCGATCACGACGTCGCGCGCGAAGGCGTACTCCAGCATCTCGGGGTCAAGGGCGAGGGCCGCGTCGAGGAAGGGGTCGGCGGGCACGAACATCACCACAAACTCCGGGGCCGGCTGGAACGCGGCGATGTAGGACTTGGCGGACAGCGTGTCCACGTGCGAGTGCAGCAGGTGGGCGTGGCGGCGCAGGTAGGCCTGCTTTTCCTCGGGGTCGTCGGTGTTGAGCGCGTCGAGGTAGGAGGAAAACGGCACTTTCGCGTCGACCACAATGTTGCGGCCAGCGGACAGGCGGATGATCATGTCGGGGCGCACGCGGGTGCCGTCGACAAGTTCGGTTGCTTGAACGTCGAAGTCGCAGTGCTCGACCATCCCGCCGAGCTCGACAACTCGCTGCAGCTGGACCTCGCCCCAGCGGCCGCGTGTTTGCGGGGAGCGCAGGGCCGAGATGAGCTGGTCGGTGCGATCGGTCAGGCGCGTCGAGGTTCGGGTGATCGTCTGCACCTGGCTGGCCAGCGCCGACATTGCGACGGCGCGGTCGGCGTCCATCTCGTCGAGCTGCGTGCGCAGGCGCTCGAGCTCGTGGGAGACGGGGCGGATGTCAAGGGCCTGTTGCGGCTGCGACGACTGCCAGCGGGCGAGTAGGTACGTTAACGCGGCGCCGAGGATGACGCCGAGGGCAAAGATGACGAGCACGGTTGCAACCTGCATGCGCCTTACTGTGCCACACGCACCCGACAACACCGAAGACGGTATCGCTTACGTGTTCGAACCCTCGTCGCGGGCAGCGAAGCGGCGGCGCAGCTCGCTCGGCTTGGCCAGTTGCAGGAGCTCGCCGCTGCTGCGCAGGACCTTCCAGCTCTGGCTGCCTTTCGGGGGTGAGACGAGCTCTTCGGCCGGCACGGGGGTGGTTGCCCAGTCGCGGTCGCCGCGCCACTCTTTGCGCTCGTAGATGGATTCTTGTTCCTCGAGCTCCGCGATCGCGAGGCCCTCGGGGGTGGAGAAGATAAGCTGGTCTGCTTTCTTTTCTCCGGAGTGGATCTTCATCACGTCCATCATGTAGCGGAACACCACGGCGATCATCGCCGCAACCGGCACCGCGAGGAACGCGCCGACCAGACCGAACAGACCGCCACCGATGGTGACGGAGACCAGCACGATCACCGGGTGCAGGTCCATTGCCTTGGATTGGAGGACGGGGGACAACACGTTGCCCTCAAGCTGCTGGACGGCAAGCACGATCAGGAGCACGATGATGGCCTCGGTGAAGCCCAACGACACCAGCGCGATGAGCACCGCAAGGGCGCCGGCGACGACAGCGCCGACGATCGGGATGAAGCCCGCGATGAACGTGATCACGGAGAGAGTAAAGGCCATCGGCACGCCCACGAGCCAGATTCCGACGCCGATAAAGAAGGCGTCGACAAGCGAAACAATGGCCTGGGCGCGGATGAAGCCGGACAGGGTGTTCCAGGCGCGGGTGAGAAGCTCGGTGGCGTGCAGACCCGGGCGGCCGCCGGCGGTGGCACGCAGCCAGGGCAGGAAGCGCGGGCCGTCTTTGAGGAAGAAGAAGGTCAAAACCAGCACCACCGTCAGGGTGATTATCAAGCCCGCGGCGGTGCCGATACCCGCGAAGACACCGCCCGCGATGGTGCCAGCTTGGTTTTGTAGCCATTGGGCGACCGTGTTGACCGCCTCGTTGAGGTCGTCGGGATCCATGTTGATTGGCGGGCCCTGCAGCCACAGCTGCAAGCGTTGGATGCCTTCGAATGCCTGCAGGTACAGGACTCGCGAGTGTGCCGCGATGTCCGGGGCGATGAGGAACACGAGGGTGCCGATGAGGCCGAAGAAGATGAGCAGCGAAATGAGGGCGGCCAGCGCCGACGGGAAGTGCGCGCGGCGGCGCAGGAATCCGGCAATCGGCGCGAGAACGGTGCACACGATGATCGCGAGGATCACGGGCAAAATGCCTTGCCAGAACGTGCCAATCAGCTGGCTAAGCGCGAAGAGGAAGACGCAAATGATAAGGATGCGCAGCACGGTCATGGCTGCCGATTTCAGCCAGCTATTGAGGACGACGCCTCTGTCTACTATGTCGCGGCGCTCGTCGTCGACCTTTGGCTCCGGGGCGTCGTCGCGGATCTCATCGTTTACGGGGTTGCTCACCTCACCTATCTTGCCCGACTGCGGGGTGCGCGCGCACGCGTGGGATAGGATGAGACTCCGTGAGCCTTACTCTTGGAATCGTCGGACTGCCTAACGTGGGCAAGTCCACCCTGTTCAATGCCCTAACGCGTAACGACGTCCTCGCGGCGAACTACCCGTTCGCCACGATAGAGCCCAACGTCGGCCTGGTCGAGCTGCCGGACGAGCGGCTGACGCGCTTGGCGGAGATCTTCTCCTCCGAGCGCATCCTGCCGGCGACCGTGTCGTTCGTGGACATTGCCGGCATTGTCAAGGGCGCGTCCGAGGGTGAGGGCATGGGCAACGCCTTTTTGGCCAACATCCGTGAGGCCGACGCGATCTGCCAGGTGGTGCGCGCGTTTGCCGACGACAACGTGATCCACGTCGACGGCAAGGTCGACCCCGCCAACGACATCTCCGTGATCAACACGGAGCTGATCCTCGCGGATCTGCAGACCATTGAGAAGGCCCTGCCGCGCCTGGAGAAGGACGGCCGCAAGGACAAGGACGCCGCTGCGGCCGCCGCCGAGGCGAAGAAGGCCCAGGCCGTGCTCGAGGACGACCGGACGCTCTTCGCCGCCGCCAAGGCCGGCGAGATCGACCTGGCCCTGCTGCGGGACCTGCACCTGATGACGGCCAAGCCGTTCCTCTACGTGTTCAACTCCGACGAGGCCGTGCTCACGGACGAGGCGCGCAAGCAGGAGCTGCGCGATCTCGTCGCCCCCGCGGAGGCCGTCTTCCTCGACGCCCAGACCGAGACCGAGCTGCTCGAGCTTGACGACGACGACGCGGCCGAGCTCCTCGCCGCCGTCGGCCAGGACGAGCCGGGCCTGTCGACCCTGGCCCGGGCCGGGTTTGAGACCCTCGGCCTGCAGACCTACCTCACCGCCGGCCCGAAGGAGTCCCGCGCGTGGACCATCCGCCAGGGCGACACCGCGCCGAAGGCCGCGGGCGTGATCCACAGCGACTTTGAGAAGGGCTTTATCAAGGCAGAGATCGTCGCGTTCGACGACTTGGACGAGCTCGGCTCCATGGCGGAGGCGCGCGCCAAGGGTAAAGTGCGCATGGAGGGCAAGGACTACGTCATGGCCGACGGCGACGTGGTGGAGTTTAGGACGGGGCTTACGTCTGGGAGTAAGAAATGAAGACAACTGATCTTGCCAAGGTTCGCGCGACGCTGTGGAGCGCCGCGGACGAGTTGCGCGCGAACTCCAAGCTGACGCCTGTCCAGTATCGCGACCCAGTCCTCGGCTTGGTGTTCCTCGCGTACGCCGAGAACCGTTTCGAGACCGTCCGCGAAGAGGTTGAGGCCAACTCCAGCGCACGTAACCCCGCGACGGTCGCGGACTACAAGGCAAAATCGGTGCTGTACGTCCCCGCTGAGTCTCGGCTCTCCCACCTTGTCGATCTGCCCGAGGGTGCCGATGTCGGCAAAGCCACCGACGATGCGATCAATGCCATCGAGGCAGCCAACCCGGAGCTGAAGGACATCCTGCCGCGCGGGTACCGGAAGCTCGAGCGCTCGACCTTGATCGAGCTGCTTCGACTCTTCGCGCCGTTGCCCACCCAGCTCTCGGGTGACGCCTTCGGATTCATCTACGAGGACTTCCTGTCCAACTTCGCCGCGCAGGAAGGGAAGGGCGGCGGCGAGTACTTCACCCCGTACTCCATCGTCCGGCTCATCGTCGAGATCCTCGAGCCCTTCCAGGGGCGTGTGTTCGACCCTGCCTGCGGGTCGGGCGGCATGTTTGTCCAGTGTGCGAAGTTCGTCGAGCGCCACAACGAGTCGGCCAGCCGTCAACTCTCGATTCTCGGTGTTGAAAAGACCGACGACACCGTCCCGCTGGCCAAGATGAACCTGGCATTGCACGGGCTGTCCGGGGACATCCGGCAGGCCAACAGCTACTACGAGGACCCGCACAGCGCCGTGGGTGCCTTCGACTACGTGATGGCCAACCCGCCCTTCAACGTCGACAAGATCAAGAAGGACCAGCTCGCCGGTGACAGGCGGTTCCCGTTCGGCCTGCCCAGGGCCGACAACGGCAACTTCCTGTGGATCCAGCAGTTCTACGCTGCGCTGTCCCCGACCGGCCGTGCCGGCTTCGTCATGGCGAACTCCGCAGGCGACGCGGGCCACTCTGAGAAGGAGATCCGCAAGCAACTGATCGAGTCCGGCACCGTGGACGTGATGGTCGCGATTAGTTCCAACTTCTTCTATACCGTTACCCTGCCGGTGACATTGTGGTTCCTTGACAAGGCCAAGGTCGGCACCCCGCGCGAGGACACCGTATTGTTCCTCGACGCTCGCCACATCTTCCGGCAGATCGACCGCGCTCACCGTGACTTCACAGCCGATCAGATCGAGTTCCTAGCCAATGTGGTGCGGCTCTACCGTGGCGAGGACGTCGAGACCGTCGACGGCAGCGAAGCGCTGTTGGCCGAGAACTTCCCCGACGGGAAGTATGTCGACGTCGGAGGCCTGTGCAAGATCGCCACCCGCGCCGAAATCGAGGAACAGGGCTGGAGTCTCAACCCTGGCCGCTACACCGGTACCGCGGCGGTCGATGAGGTAGATGTCGACTTCATGGGAGACCTGCAGCGCCTGCACGAGGAGTTCACTGCGCTAAGTGTCGAGGCCGATCTGCTGCGATCCAAGGTCGATGCGGCCGTTCAAGGAATCCTCGAAGTATGAGCGGGTGGCGCGACACGACCATTGGGGGCCTCGGAAGGGTCGTCACGGGAAGCACACCTCCGTCCAAGCATCCAGATTGGTTCGGGGATGATTTGCCCTTCGTCACTCCAAGTGACATCACCTTTGGTAATCGACGCCCGCGACCTGAGCGCTGGCTCTCCCAGTCAGGCCGTGACGGCCTCAGGACCCGCGTCGTTCCACCCGGATCAGCAGCGTTCGTGTGCATCGGAGCGACGATCGGCAAGGTGTGTCTGGTCGAGACCGAGGCCATTACCAATCAGCAGATCAACACGGTCATTCCAGGCCCACATACCGACAGTCGCTTCTTGTATTCCCTTCTACGTCACCTTGCGCCGACCGTCACTCAAGGGGCGAGCGGGGCCGCTACACCGATCATCAATAAGTCGGCGTTCTCGGCGATACCGGTCCGGACTCCCGATCTCGAAACACAGGTGCGGATCGGTGAAGTCCTCGGCGCGCTTGACGACCTGATCGAGAACAATCGGCGGCGGGTGGAGGTGCTGGAGGAGATGGCGCGGGCCATCTACCGTGAGTGGTTCGTGAAGTTCCGTTACCCCGGCCACGAGGACGTGCCCATGGTCGACTCGGCCCTCGGCCTGATACCCGAGGGGTGGCAGGTCGGAGAGCTTAATGACCTCGTCCAGCTAATTAGAGACACCGTTGACCCTGCCGCGATCGATGCCGAGACACCCGCAGTCGGGCTGGAGCATATACCGCGTAAGCAGATCACCCTCGATTCATGGGGTACCGCAGGTGATCAGGGGAGTCGGAAGGGCGTCTTCGAGAAGGGAGACGTTTTGTTCGGCAAGATTCGGCCGTACTTCCACAAGGTCAGCGTCGCGCCAATCGACGGCATCTGCTCCACGGATGCCATCGTGCTACGACCAGCTTCGGAACACTGGGGGCAGGCAGTCTTCGTGCTGTCCAGCGGCGAGCTCGTCGCTCATGCGACCGCAACGTCCAACGGCACGAAAATGCCTCGGGCCGATTGGAAGGTGCTCGGCCGGTGGCCCGTTGCGCTGCCGCCGTCTGCGATCGCTGGGCAATTCACCGAGATCGCTCGGGATCAGCTCGAAATGGCCGAGGCGCTGATGTTCGAGAATGCGCGGCTCACCAATCTGCGCGACCTGCTGCTGCCAAAGCTGGTGACGGGCAAAATTGACGTAACCTCGCTTGACTTGGACGCGGCTGTAGCGGAACAGGTGGCGGAATGACTCCCACGGGCCCGGAGTACTGGTACGTCGAGAAGCCGAGCATCGAGCTTCTGGTGGAGCTCGGCTGGACTCCAGTCGACGCCTTCCAGGAGATCCTGGGACCCGGGGGCAGCCTGGGGCGCGACTCCCAACGCGATGCCGTGCTCGTTCACCGGCTGCGGCTTGCTATGCGCAAGCTCAACCCCGAGTATGTGCCCGATACCTCGATCGATGAGGCCGTTGAGGTCCTCACCAAGGACCGATCGGCCATGGACCGCGTCCGCGCCAATCGGGAAGTCTATGATCTGCTGCGTGACGGCTATCTGGCCGAGTGGGTTGACGACCAGGGCGTGAAGCAGATGGAGACCTTACGGTTCCTCGACTTCAAGGATTCATCGAACAATGACTTGCTGGCGGTGCAGCAGATGTGGGTCAAGGGCAACCTGCACAGCCGGCGGCTGGATCTGGCGCTGTTCGTCAACGGGGTACCGCTAGTGCTGATGGAGTTCAAGGAGCCCAACGAGTCGGTCAAGGCGGCCTACGACAACAACTTGACCGACTACCGCGACACCATCCCGCAGCTATTCATCCCTAACTGCTTCGTGTTGCTGTCCAATGGAAGCCAGGCGAAGGTCGGGTCAACTTACGCGCCGTGGGAGTTCTTCAACGACTGGAAGGTCATCGACGCCCACGGCACCCGCGGTGCGGTCGCCCTGGAGACTGCGCTTCGAGGTACCTGCGACCCGTCCGTTCTGCTAGACCTACTAGAGAACTTCGTCGCGTACATGGAGCGGCCCGGTGGCCTGATCAAGGTTCTCGCGCGATCCCACCAGTTCCTCGGAGTCAACGCCGCGATCGAGAACCTGCACCGGGCGCGTGCTGAGCAGGACAAGCGCCTGGGAGTCTTCTGGCATACCCAGGGCTCGGGCAAGTCGCTGTCGATGCTGTGGTTCAGCCAGAAGGTGCTGCGACGGGTGCCGGGCAGGTGGACGTTTGTCATGGTCACCGACCGCACCGAGCTCGACACTCAGCTCCACGGGGAGTTCGCCGACGCCGGGGCGATCTCGCCCGAGGCCAGGGTGCACGCAGACTCCGTGGCGCACCTGCGTGAGCTGCTGGCGGCTGACCACCGGTACGTGTTCACGTTGATCCACAAGTTCCAGCCGTCGAAGGCGTTGGGGGAGCGGCAGATGCCGGTTCTCTCAACCCGTTCGGATGTCATCGTCATCACCGACGAGGCGCACCGAAGCCAGTACGACACACTCGCCCTGAACATGCGCACTGCGCTACCGAACGCCTCGATGATGGGCTTCACCGGCACACCGCTGATTGTCGGTGAGGAGCAGGCCACGCGCGAGCAGTTCGGTGACTACGTCAGCGTCTACAGCTTCCGCGACGCGATCGAGGACGGCGCGACGGTCCCGTTGTACTACGAGAACCGCATTCCCGAGCTGCAGCTGGTCAACGAGAATTTCTCCGAGGAACTCAACGAACTCCTCGAGGAGGCCGAGCTCGACGAGGACGCCGAGGGCCAGCTCGCTCGGGCGTTCGGTACGCAATACACGCTGCTGACACGTCCTGAGCGCCTGAAGACGATCGCCAAGGACCTCGTGACCCACTTCGTCGGCCGGGGCTTCACCGGCAAGGCGATGTACGTCGGGCTCGACAAGGCCGCAGCCGTGCGGATGTACAACCTCGTCCGAGAAGCCTGGACCGAGCATCTGGCTGACCTGAAGGCGGAGCATGACGCGTTGCCAGAGCTCGAGCGTCCGTGGCTGGCATCGCGGATCGAGCTCATGGAGACCACCGACATGGCGGTCGTGGTCTCGCAGAGCCAGAACGAGCTGAAGATGCTTGACGAACAGGGCCTCGACATCCGACCGCACCGCGAGCGGATGATCCGCGAGGACCTGGCCGAGAAGTTTAAGGACGCCCAGGACCCGCTGCGGCTCGTGTTCGTCTGCGCGATGTGGATGACCGGCTTCGACGCGCCCAGTGTCTCGACGGTCTACCTCGACCGGCCGATGCGTAATCATACGTTGATGCAGACGATCGCCAGGGCCAACCGGGTCTTCCCGGAGAAGGACAACGGGTTGATCGTCGACTACGTCGGTGTCTTCCGGAACCTGGAGAAGGCGTTGGCGATCTACGGGGCCGCGAACGCCGGCGACTCACCGATCGAAATCATCGACGCCCTCGCCGCCGAGCTGGACGCTGCCGTGGCCGACCTGTTCGCCTTCTGCACCGGCGTCGGAGTCGACCTTGCTGCGATGCGCGACGCCGAAGGATTCGACCACGTCGCCAAGCGCGACGCAGCTGTCGAGGCGCTACTCGTCGACGAGGGCACACGCACCGACTTCCAGCAGAAGGCACGCCAGGTGCGGAAGCTCTTCAAGGCCCTCCTGCCCGACCCCAAGGCTGCTGCGCAGCAACGCAACGTCGCAGCGATCAGGGTGCTCGCCGAGCGCATCGCGGAGGTCACACGGCCGGCCGAGGCGGACCTCGGTTCGGTCACGGATGCGGTGGACGCACTGCTCGACCGCTCCGTAGGTGCCGAGGAATATGTCATCCGAGCCGCTGCCGAGGGGACCAAACCCGATCCGCTCATTGACCTGTCACAGATCGACTTCGAAGGTCTGTCGGCCAAGCTCGCTGGTCGCAAGCGAGCCGAGACGGACCGACTGGCGCAACTGCTACGCCAACAGGCCATCGCCTCGGCGACGCGCAACCCCACCCGGTACGAACTCGTCGAGCGGATCGAGCAGCTGATCGACGACTACAACTCCGGCAGCGTGAACATCGACGAGTACCTGCGGCGCTTGATCGAGCTGTCGCAGAACCTGACCGAGGAGGAAGAACGGTCGGCTCGTGAGGGAATGACCGAGGAAGAGCTAGCGATCTTTGACCTGCTGACCCAGCCCGATCCGGTGCTCACCGACGACGAGCGCGACACGGTGAAGGCCAGCGCAAAGAAGTTGCTGGAACATCTCCATGACAAACTAGTCCAAGACTGGCGACGCAAGGTCGACGTGATGAATGACGTCGATAGCACGATCCGACGAGTCCTGGACCAAGAGCTGCCCGAGACTCCCTACACGCTCGACATCTTCTCCTCGAAGGTGCGGCTTGTCTTTGATCATGTCCTCACCGCCTACGGCGACGACGGAGAGAGCGCATACACCCCGCGGATCGACTTCCAGTGGCCCGCGCAGTCGGTGGAGTACGACGGCCCAGACGGGCCTCTTGATGTGGACAAGATCGCCGACGACGTCGTCGCCCGCATCCACGACGACCCGATCTTCGCCGCCCACGTTGCTGCACAGTTGGGTGCTACTGACTCAGCGACTTGAAGTGCGCAAGGGTTTCTGAGAGTGCTGACAACGGCCTCGATGATGCAGCATTTGTTTGCGCGAGCGCGGCAACGAGGAGAGTGCCATGACACGCGACGACGATGATCGAGAGGACGATCTCAAGCCTGCCCAAGAGAGGGAGCGCAACTCGGAGAGCGAGCAAGACCGAGACTCTGCTGCGGACGTCGGGGCGAGGCTTCGACTGCCGCCAAGGTTCGCGCAGTATTTGATGCCCAGCATGGATGCCGCAGTCGCGAAGATGCTCGCTCCTATCCGAGAGCAGATGAAGTCGGCGCTGCCGGACTACGACGCGCTGGTGAAGAATGCGCTCGAACCGTATAGCGAGCGGATCCAGTCGCAGGTGGCGTCAATCGTGGTGAGCGTACCGACGTTCACGGCTCCGATGATCGACTTCCCGGCGCTGAAGGGCGTCGGAGTCAGCCCATCGATCGAGTCGATGCTCAAGCAAATCGCGAGCCAGCAGTCCGCGATGCTAGATGGGCTGCGCGGCTCCCTGAAGCCGCTCTTCGACCCGGAGATACTGAGCGGGTTCAACCGTGCGCTCCTCCCGCCTAATCTGAGGAGCCATGCAGGGGAGGTCCAGGCCCATCAAGTGCATGAGTTCCTCGAGCAAGAGGGCATCCCGCTCTACCTGGTGCCGCGCGGCCGCACAGCGCTCCGCCTGCTCCGGGCACAGGACCGCTCGGGCCGTCGGCGGGTGCTGGGCGACTGTTACGAGTCGATCACCGACGACTGCGCTACCGTTCTTGAGCAGGCGAACCGCGACGTAGTCGGCGACGAGCTGAAGTTCGTACTCGACGGGCTCGGCGCGATGCGTTCTGGACACTTCCGCTCGGCCCAGGCGATGTTCACCGTCACGCTCGACACGCTCATCTACCGCTTCTACCCCGACCAGGCCGCCCGACGCCTCATCACGAATCGGAAGAAGGGCGCGGACGTGCCGGGCGCCATCGACGAGATGGGTGTCCACGAGGCGATGGTCTGGCTGCCGATCTGGAACGCCCACGAGCAGTTCTGGAAGCACAAGGGCGACAAGGTGCCGAACTACTACTCGCGCCATGCGAGCGTGCATGGCGTCTCCTCGCGTCAGTTCAGTAAGCGCAACTGCATCCAGGTTCTCATGCTGATCACCAGTCTCATCGGCTACGCCGACCGGCTCATGTCGTCGGCTGGGCGTGCCAGAGCTTGATTGCGTCGTCGCCGTCGGAGTAGAGGGCTCCGCTGCCTTTGCCCGTTGCGCGCTCGACGAGCTCCTCTACCCCTCACACCGCTTCGACAGCGAAATAGGCCCTGACGTGGACCTGCGCCCTAGAGAGTGGGGGCGCTCGTGGCTTGGTCGGGGGTCCAGCTCGAGTTCGAGTTTCCTGCCGCGATCTCTTTCGCTCGGTGGTAGAGGGCGCCCGCGTATGTGTCGACCGTTGCCGCCCATGCATGCTGGATGATATCGCGGACATCCGTAGTCTCTCCGCCCTCCGGCAACGTAAACGTCAAGACGCGCTTGAAATCATTGTTGGCGTCGATGTTTGTATCGATGTTAGGCAGCCGGCCATCGAGTTGAAGAGTGTTGAGTAGTTTCTTGAATTCGGGGTCAATCCACATCTCACACAGTGACGCTGACTCTGTGAACCGGGCGCGGTCGGTCTCGGCGAATCCCTGAACGAGCGTCCTAAGCTCGGGGTGGACTCGGCTTGCGTGCTCGGCAAGGTCGGGGAAGCTGAGCGTCAGCTGCGGCATGGTTGTCTCCTGGGGCATCTTGTGCGTTTGGTCAGATGGCGCAACTCTACCACTATGCGCACTGATGGTGACATCATCAGTTGCGTACGGAGCTTACGTCATAGGGTAGTCTGGGTACATGAACGAGCGTTCCACCGCGCCCCGCAAGGCAGCCATTTACCTCCGAATCTCACAGGATCGCGAGATGGACGGGCTCGCTATCGACCGCCAGCGCGAGGACTGCGAGAACCTTGCACGATTCCGGCGCTGGGAGGTCGTCGAGACCTACGTGGACCAGTCGAAGAGCGCCACCGACAGGAGCGCCATCCGCCCGGACTACGACCGCATGGTCGCCGACTATTTGCTCGGACGGTTCGACGCGATCATCTGCTACGACCTCGACAGGCTCACCCGGCAGCCCCGACAGCTGGAGGACTGGATCGACGCCGCCGAGCTGCGCGGCCTCGCCCTCGTCACGGCCAATGGCGACGCGGACCTTTCGACCGACGGCGGTCGGATGTATGCCCGCATCAAGGCGGCTGTGGCGCGGGCCGAGATGGAACGCAAGAGTGCCCGTCAGTCCGCAGCCCAGCGTCAGCGCGCCATGCAGGGGCGTGCTCCGAAGGGCATGCGCCCACTCGGCTACGCCGTAGACGGCGAAGTGATCCCCCACGAGGCTGAGGCCGTGAGGGCGATCTACGACCTGTTCACCAGGATCGAGCACCCCGAGTCGCTGCGATCGCTCGCCCGGGCTCTCAGTGGCACCGAGCAGATCGATGGGATCACACCACTGCCCAAGCACACGCACACCGTGAGCGTCGAGCGCGCCACCGCCCGCGCGCAGCAGGGCCTCGAACCTAGGTCGATCGTCGAGGACGGTCCGTGGTCTCCCTCGACCGTGCTGGGCATCCTGCGGAACCCTCGTTACGCGGCGCTGAGCACGTACACCCCGAAGTTTTCCCAGGCGGATGGGAAGCGGCGCCGGATGTGGAAGGCACAGATCCTCCGAGACGACGCCGGTGAGCCGATCCGAGGGCAGTGGGAGCAGATCGTTGACGACGAGACCTGGTGGAAGGCACAGCAAGTCCTCGACGACACGGAGCGGGTGACGAACACATCCGGCTCGACCAAGCGCAAGCACCTCGGCAGCGGGCTCTACCGGTGCGGATACGTCAATGAGGACACCGGCGAGACGTGTGGGAAGAAGGTTACCGGGGCGCCGCGCGGGTACAAGTGCGCGGGCCACATCGTCCGCTCGGGCGCCGCCATCGACGACTTCGTCACCACGGTCATCGCCAAGCGTCTTGCGCGCAAGGACGCGAGGGTGATGGTCGAGGTCGCGGACGGTGGGCCGCATGCGGCCGGCATCGACTCGGCGATCAGCGACCAGAGAGCGCGCATTCTGCGCGCCGAGGCCGACTACGACGCCGAGATCATTGAGGCACGCGACCTCAAGCGCGTACGGGACGCTGCAGAAGCGCGTATCCAGGAGCTGGAGGCCGAAAGGCTGATGCAAAGCCGTGCGGGCGCGCTGTCGCCGATCCTGGGCGTCGATGACCCTGCCGCAGCATTCCGGGAAGCGTCACTTGACCTCCGCCGTCAGACCATCGACGCCCTCGCCACGATCACGCTTCTCCCACAGCCGCGCGGGCGCAAGGGGTTCAGGACAGAATCCGTCGTCGTCGACTGGAGGTAGACCACCTGGTTGGGTAGCCACGCGGAGCGTGGCCGGGAGACCTCTTGAGAGCGGCGACGTGGCGTAAGCGCGTCGATTCACCGAGCACGACTGCCTGTCGCGCCCGCCGCTCTCCTCGACCACAGAGGAGACCCGCCATGACCACCCGAACTAACACCGACACCACGCCCCGAGCCTGGATCGGCTGCCTCGCCTGCTACAACAATGCTCGTCTCGTCGGCGAATGGTTCGACGCCGAGGCCGCCGACGAGGTCACCCTTGCTGACGTCCACGGCGGCGCTCATCGCGTGCGCCCTGGATGCGAAGAGCTGTGGGCCATGGATCACGAGAACATCCCCGCCTCGGGCGAAATGAGCCCGGCGGAAGCCGCCGAGTGGGCGCGCGTCCTCCTCGCCGTCCCCGAACACCAGCGCGAGGCCCTGTTCGCTTGGGTGACCTCCGGAAGCTACGTCTCAGAAGGCACCGGAGACCTGCCGTCTGTTCCCGACTTCGAGGAGCGGTTCTGCGGCACGTGGGGCAGCTTCCGAGACTACGCCGAGACTCTCGCCGAGGAGATCGGCCTCATCCCGAAGGACGCGCCGGAGGAACTTGCGCGCTACTTCAACTGGGATGCCTGGACCCGCGACCTCGAACACGACTACACGGTGGTCCGCGCCGACGCGATCTCCGTGTACGTCTTCCGGGACCTGTGAAGAAAACGATCATGAGTGCTGAGTCCAACGCCTACAGCCACGCCGAATCGTTTCGCTGGTGGGTCGGCAACCCCGAGATGAGCGATGAGGAGGCTCACCTCCACGACCTGCTCGCCCTGCACAAGGCAACCGTCGAGCTGATCCGCCAGCAGCGCGACCTTCTCGGGTATTACGACACCGATGCCGAGCTATTCGGCGATGACCCCGACGTCGACTGAGTTCAGAGTGCCCGTAGCTTCGGCTACGGGCACTCACTCTTCTTCCGACTACCAGCCCCTATAGCTCTCGTACAGCTTCTTTCCGAGCCACCAGAGCAGCCAGCCGAATAGAGCGCATCCGCCCAGGGCGGCGAGGGCAATGAGGGCCTTCGCCCACCAGGCACTCGCGGCGGCGAACGAGTCCCAGGCCCATCCGAGCAGCGGTCCGAGGCCGAGCATCTGCGTGATCCCGCCAACCATCCCCGTGAGCATCACGAACGCGACGGTGAACGGGAGGAGGGCAAGGCACATACGACCGACCGTCGCCCAGGTGACCTTCGCCGAGAGCCGCTCGACTCGCTGCTCGGCCCGTCCGACAGCGCTGACCACTTCGCGGGCCCGGTCGGTCACCTCGGCGAGCTTCTCGGTGCCGAGCCTGACCGCCCGCTCTTCGAGCCCCTCGACGGTCTTCTCGACCCTCTGGACGGGAACCTCGACGGCCTTTGCAAGTCGGTCATCGAGTACCTTCACAGCGTGCTCGGTGAGCCTGTCCGTGTCGATACGGACGTGGCCGCGCTTGCGCACGGCCTCGGCGAGGTCAGCCGAGGCCGAAGTCATCATCTTCAGCTCCCCGATGATCTTCGCCGCCATCGAGTACGCGGCCAGGTCCGCCCGGGTCACCGAGGAGCCGTCGGGCAGCTTCACGACTTCGCTGCCGCTCAGCTGCTGCGCGACGGCGCTCAGCGTCTTCTCGATCTCGTTCAGCCGCTTCCTCGTCTCGGCGTCGAGCGGCAGCGTGGAGGGAAGCTCGTGCTGCCGCGAGGTCGACAGGCGATCCAGCCGCGTCATCTGCTCCTCGTCCATCACCTTCACGTACTCGGTCAGGTCGGCGACGGTCTTCGTCAGCTGCGCGATCTGCTGCATGTCGGCGTCGTGCTGTGAGACCAAGTTCTCCAGGAGCTCCGTAGTCTTCTGCTGCTCGTCGGCCTGCTTGATCCTGTCCAGCGCTCCCATGAGCCTGTCCCTTCTGTGCGTGATAGTCGAAGATCTCTTGAGCACCTTCGGCGGTGAATTCGGGTGTCAGCGCCGAGGCCTTCTTCCGTCCGAGCTTCCCGTTGTCATCCCGGCGCATCTTGTAACTCCAGCCGTCGCGGTTCGTCACCGCGAGCGTGACCCCGCGCTCGGCGAGGACGTGCTCGAACGCCTCGCGATTCGTTGATCGCGAGTCGGTCAGTGCGTCATAGACCTTGTCCCCGAGGGCCTGCTCGAATCCGCCCGGCGCGAAGTCCTCGCGCCGCAGCTCCCAGTCGGGCTTCGGCTCCGCGGGATCGGGGAGCACCCGCAGGCCCTCGTCTGCCATCAGCTCGTCGTTCAGCTGGCGCAGTCCGTGCTTCCACGACGTGTACCGCTGGAGGCTCTTACCGGTGAGGTTGTCGTGGTTGATGACCAGGATGTGTGCATGCCCGTGACCTCCGGCGGAATCAGAGTGCACCGCGACCATGTAGTCAGCGCTGTGCATGCGCTCCGCGAGTTCGACAGCCACGTCCCGGATGCGCTCAAGGTCGGCCTGCGAGGTCACGTCGAACTCGTCAGGGTGGAACGCCAGAACGTAGCTCTGAAGTTGGTTCGCCCGACCGTGAGCAGCGGCGTGCGCCTCGGCACACGCGATGAACTCCGACGGGGTCGTCCCGCCATCGACCATGGACATCGCATATGCGGCTGCACGTGTCGATCCGACCTTGAGGAGCTCCTTTCGCACCTCAGGGTCACGCCCGTAGAGGATGTATCCCACGGCTCCTGCAGCGTTGGTCGAGGGGCGGACGTTGACGGTGCTCATACCCGTGTCCGATCGCCGAGCGAGGCGCGCACCTCGTCCACCGCGGCCTTCACCGCGTGAAGGAGACTGTCATCGACGGCAGCACCCTTGCGGAGCGCCTGGTTCAGGTTCACACCAGCTCGACGCAGCTGCTCTACTGCTGGAGCAAGAGACGTGGGCGCCGCCTCCTTCACTCCCGCGTTGTTCTCCAGCTGATCGACCTTCGAGGACCTCGAGTCCAGCGCGTCGAGCATGACGGCACGAGCCCATGCGCTCGGCTTGACGCTGAGCACTTGGGCGCGGCGGCGGATCGCATCGCGATCAGCCACCGTCAGCCGGACGTCGAGAGAGACCTCCCGACGACGGCTGTTCCGAGGCTCCACCGGAGCCTCGGCCGACCCTGCCCTCTGCGCAGCACCACGACCGGTGTTCACCTGGGAGTCGTGGTGCTGCTCCGCTGACAGAGCCGGGTCTTCCGCACACCCCTCCGAGCGATCCCGACCAGCGCTGCTTGGGGAGTCGGGCTCGCTCTCCGGGGCGTACGGAAGACGGCCAGCAGGGTTCTTGTCGGACACTCGGCTAGCGCCTCGGTTCTCCAAGAACCGCTGGCCCTCGTCCTCGGTCGCTGCGCTCCCTGCGGGCGAGGGGGTCCCGGGACGCTGACGCAAGTCCCGGATCGGAGTCGTCAGCCGTTCCACGGTGCCGCCTCCTCATGCTCGGGATCGACGGACTGCGAGGCAGTCCCGTCGTTCGCCGACCCCGAAGACGATGCCGCCTTCTTCGCACGCCTCGACCTCTTCGCCTTCTCTGCCTCCAAGGTATCGGCCGCCTCCTCGGAGAGCCGGTCGTAGAGATCGGGGCTTTGGTCGCGCAGCAGATTGATGACCTTCTCGTCGATGCGACGCTGCTCGGCAGCGGCAGCACGCTTGAGCTTGGCGATGCGCTCGGACGCTCGGCGGCGCTCCTGATCGATCAGCTCGTCGAGATTGGTCGTGGTCTTGTTGCTCATGGTCAGTTCCTTTCGGTTCAGTGACCTTCCGGTCGCAAGTTGTTGATGCACTTCTTGATCGACCAGTTGTCGATCGACCCGTCCTCCCGAAAGACGAGAAAGTTCCTCGTGCCCCACTCAGGGATGAGGGCGACGGTGATCCAGCAGTCGCCAGCGCCGTGCTTGCGGTCGGCCTCTGGATGGTGGGCGAGGAGGTCACGGGCGAACGACTCATCGGAACCGCGCAGGACCTCCCCGAGCCCCGCTCGGTTCAGCACGGCACTGGCGTGGTTGGCGACTTTCTGCTTGGTGGCGAAGGCAAGTCCTCCGAGGCTGTAGCTCATCGTCACCACCTCACGAAGCGCCAGCAGAAGCCGACTCGTCAAAGGGGTCGATCGCCTGCATCCACTTGACGTAGGGGCGGATCGCCTCCAGGTCGATGTCGATCTGGCGCTCGGCCTTCGACCGGGCGTGCGACCAGAACCGCTCCTTCACGCGAGGCAGCCCGAATGCCTCGAACGCATCGAGCCTGTCTGCCAGAGGCCGTCCCGGATGGAGCCACGGGATGTCGATGATCTCCTGGCGGAAGGCGATCACGATGCCTTTGGCGATGTGCTCCAGCTGCGCTGCATGGGCGATCGAACCGTCCTCATCGAGCAGAGCGTCGAGCCGCGCAAAGTAGTCCTTCCACTGCTCGACAGTCCGTCGAACGGGGGAGCGAATCCACACGGGTTCGCCGAGGCCGTCGTCCCACTCCTTGAGGCCCTGGTCGACCGAACGCCCCAACGTGGCCTGCTCGGGAGAATCCCAGGGCACGGTGTGCACATGGGCGACCTCATGCTGGACGCCGTCGATGTCGATGACGTCGACCGACATCCCATCGGGGACGGGGCGGCGCTTTCGGTCGAACTCGATGGTCTGCTCCTTGTGGACCACGCGCGGCGCGAAGTCCAGCCGCTTGTCGATGCGGGTCAGTTCCTGAACCGAGGGAAAGACCTTCATCGTCACCGGAAGTGCGCCCTCACGACTCGCCATGAGCTCGTACATGAGGTCGCGGTCGGCCTGGCTGTCCTGCTCGATGCCCTCTGGAAGCTTGTAGCCACCGTGTGCCAGGACGCCGGCAGGCTGTCGGCTGAAGTTCGCCCGGGTAGTGATGTTGAGCAGGTCGGTCTGCTGGTGCTTGCGCTCCCACATCCCCTGCGAACCGGTCAGCGCGAGCCGGGACTCACGCCAGATCGGATCGAGCCCGAAAAGGTCGAGGCTGTCGACCACGTCCAGATCGGCATCCGTGATGAATCCGTCCGTAGTGCAGGACGGCGTGCTGTAGCCCAGGTTGTGAAGCTGGTTCAGCGTCGCAAGCAGAACCGCGCGCACGAGGCCGGTAGTCATGCACGCGTGCCAGGGTGAGGTGATCGCGGACCCGCCGACCGCATCACGTTCCTGCGCCCAGGCATCCCAGCCCCGCTGGCCCATAACTCCCTGCGCCAGCTTGCCGTAGGGAGAGTTCGCCATCAGCTTCAGGACGTTCTGCTCGAACGACTTCGCACCGAACTCCGCCTTGGCCCGCGCACGGTCATCGAGGAGCTGCTTGTACGCACCCCGGAGAAGCCGAGAGGGCTCACCATGCTCATCGGTGAGGACCCGTCCGAAGTGGCCGATCTGACAGGTCACAGTCGCGCCAAGCGTGAGGGCGAGCCAGACCTCGGGACCGGTTGCCCAGACCCCACGAGCACCACCGCTTGTGAGCGGATAGACCATCGACCCCTCGACCGGAACCGGCAACGAAGGGAACGCGACCGTGCTCGGGAACTCGAAGCTCACGAACCCGAGGAACGGCGTGAGTGGGGTCTTGAAGTCGGACAGCGTGAGGTCGGCGTTGTTCACCGTCTTCAGAATCACGCCATCGGGGTGCTGGTAGTCGACATCCCAAATCGTCGAACTGGACGTGGGGTAGCAGGACTGAAGATCGAAGTCACTGGTCACGCGCGCGAACAGCCCAAGCTCGGCAGACATGTTGTACCCGCCTCGAAAGCTCATCGCCGCAGCATGGATCCACGTCGCCGCAGCACCGTCGATCGGCTCCAGCGCCCGGACGCGGTAGAAGTCGAGCTGCTGCTCGTCTACACCGGCAGCACCCTCGCGGGTCTTCGTCACCTTGTGGAGTCCGCCGAAGACGGTATTGAAGTCGCGCCCCTCGCCCAGCTCGTCCTGGATAAGGCCCTTCACCGCCTTCGCCGCAGCAGTGGGCAAGGTCAACGGGACAGCACGGTGATCGCCGTATAGCTGGCTCACGTATTCCAGAGCGATCACGGCATCATTCGCCGCGTAGTCGAGGAACTCCGCAGGATGCACGTCGAAGTACTCGTCCATCCGGGTGATCCAGTCACCAGGAACATCCAGCTTCGGCGCCCCGATCGCCGCACCGAGTGCCTTGAGCGGCTCAGCACCGCTCTGCGCCATCGTGTCGCGGATCGAGACTTCCACCGGCAGCTTCCACCGCCAGTTCTCGCCGGAAAGCACCATGCGGGCGGGCTTGGTCGACACCATGCCCGCGCTGGCCGAGATCACCGTGCGGAGAATGTCCGGGGCGCGACCGTCCAGCCACCGGGCACGTCGACCGTCCCAACCCGCACGATCAGACAGCGTCTTCGACCGACCGGGATACGCCTGGTTCCAGACGTTGATCGCCTTCCGGCGGTCGACGAAAGTAGTCAGGTCGGCGTGCTGGTAGTGCGCGACCAAGGTGATCGGCAACGCCCTCGGCGTCCCCTCGGGACTGTGCTTGAACCACACCGAGGGGTGGGACTTGCCGTCGTCACCGATGGCAGACTGCGCCGAGACGCCCTTGTCAGTCCACCCAACTGCGAGCCTGTGCTCATGAAGACCCAGGCTCATGATCGCGATCTCAAGGCCCTTCTCGAAGGACAGTCGCGCCGTACGAGAGCCGCGCGGCCCCCTGTAGCTCCGGGGGATGACCACGCAGAGCCGGAGCTGGGAATCATCGAGAGGGTCAATCGCGGCGAACTGATAGGACACAATCTTCCGCACCATGTGCTCGTCCTCGCCGACCCATACGCGGTCGGCATCCATCAGATCGACAGTCACGAACTCGGTGTCGAAGCCGATGACGATGGAATCCTGATCCGTGGACATCGCGGCCACCGAGGGGTACTGCCCGAAGCCGGCAGCGCCGCGCGCGCCGCGTGCTATTGAACGAGTCAGGACCTCGAACTCGGCCGGGTGCTTCCGCGACGTCGCCGAGTCCGCCACCACTGTCCGAGACCAGCCCGCCGCATCGACCGGGTCGCGAGCATCGGCGGCGGCGGCGTCATGGGGCTGCTCCCCATACGGCGGTGCCGCCATTGCCGTTCTACCAGGGGTTTCAGTGGTGTCGCGCGTGAAGAAGAGGTCTTTCGTGCACGCGGGCCCGGCGCTCATGCCGCACCGCCCAAGATCGTACTGAGACGACGAGCCTGGGCATCACTCAGCGGGGGAGCGGAGGCAGCAAGCCGTTCTGCGGCAGCCTCGACCTCTTCGAAGGTCGCAGGCCTGACGGGAACCGCGAGTGCGTCGAGGTCGGTGCGCAGCACCTTGACGCGAGAACCGACCTTGACGGCGGGCAGCCGCCCGTCAGCGATGTACTTCCGAAGAGTGGAGTACGCGGCATAGCCCTCGGCGGCTGCCTGCCGGAGGGTGAGAAAAGTGGGTTGGACGTGGCGTGTCGAGGACACAGGGACTCCTAGGAGTCAATACCCGTGTACTCGTGGCCGCCTCTTGAGTCCCTCACCTACCGATGAGGGCGGCTGCGCTCTGGCCTCTGTCCTCGTCGCTGGAGCGCCAGGCCCGACGAGTGTGGTTCGCAATCGGCCGGTCTACCCGGGCGCGTCCATCTCGCTCGGAACCCGTGACTCTGGCCTCTGTCCTCGCGCCGGGAGTCACGCCGGTCTCGCGAGTGTGGGTCACCAGTGGCAGCCGGAGGAGCCCATCCCTTGGATCCGACACGCGACCCTGCCCTGTTATCCGAAGGTGGTGGGTCGCCCGCCAGTCCCTCTTGCCCCGGTGTGCTCGTGCCGGGGTCTTCAACTTTTCCGCCGGAGGAGCACCGCTCCGGTCGGGGTAGTAGTCGACGTTCGACTACACCACTAAGTATAGCAAGGTAGGGCGCGTGTTGGCAGTTGAGAGCGTAAAGTTCATGACGTTAGACGTAAGTGCCGTCCGTAACGTGGTCGAGTTCAAGTTTAACGTGTAGTTACGCGTCGGGGCTCGATGCCGTGCTTGGTCGCGCTCCGTCGGACCTCCATTTTAGATTGCGTTCTTTAATGCCTCGTCGGCGCAGCGTCTCCACGTCGTAACCGTTTTCGGCTTCGGTAACCCACCTGTCAATTTGCGCCTCGCTCACAGGTTGGCAAATAGCGAACTACGGGTTTTTGGGCTTCTCTGCTTCACCAATGGGCTAGCTGAATGCGGTACCCGACCAAACCCTCGTAACTTTCGTGACGTTTCGCCAAAATCACATAGTTGCTGGATGATTCCATGGCTGAGGTAACCTCTCGATACGCCGAATTGCGGGCTGTGAGGCGGAAAATCTTCCGCCCATCTGTCGAGGTAGCGATGATGTGTGGTTTAGCCGAAGAGCCTTTCGGGACAGGTAAATATTCTAAATTGGCGTCTTCGAACACCCATTTCGCTCTATCGCGGAGTTGCTCGTGATCGTCTTCGTCCCATTCGTTAAAAAGAATCGTTTGAGCGGTGCCAGGAATCCTTTTGTTCAGCTCATAGTTTTCAATGAGTCGGCGGGTCTTGGTCCAAGAATCGGGTAAGTGGATCGTGAGACCGCGTATGTTGCCGTGTTCGGGGAGCTTTTCCCCGACGGTCGCGTTTGCGAGGAGCCGGATCCCATCGGTGTAGGCGAATTTAGCATGCTCTTTGCCGAAGAAGATGACTCCTACGGGGTGGCCTCGATGGAGTAGGCAGACAGCGTCCGATTCTCGAGTATCGATTTCTGAGCCGGACTTCTTACTTTTCAAATAGGCTTCCCCAGCGAAGAACTCGACCTGGATGTCGTCTCCATATTTTGCTGAAGAGAAGGCGGAATCATCGTAGACGTAAAGAGTGAAACCGGACTCGTCGGGTAGCTCGAGAGTTTTTTCCAACGGTTTCTGTGGCCATGGCGCTAACCTGGCGTTTCCTCGGACGCTGTGTTTGGCCGGTTTCTCGGAAGTTTGTTTGTTGCCAAAAAGTCGTGCGAAAAATCCCATGATTAACCTAAATCTCGGAGCGAATCTCCGCTTCATCTTCGCACATAGATGTGTGGGATAGTAGGTTTCGTTACCCGATCATCGGTTATGGGGATGGTGGTCGCATCGGCTCGTTCTATGACTGCGTAGGCGGGGCAGCGTCGACCCGATCTACGGCAGCTGGGGCTTACGCCTCGTCGACTTCAACTCCGAGCGCCGCTTCTTCGCTTCGAGACGGCGCCGCACCGAGCCGCGCGTCGGCTTCGTTTTCCGCCGCGGGGGAGGCGGTGGGGCGAGCGCCTCGCGCAACAAGATGGCCATGCGTTCCCGCGCCTCGGCACGGTTGCGGACCTGCGACCGCTGCGTCGATGCGCTCACGGTGAGCACCGTGCCGTCCAGGCGGTGTTCGAGGTTGTGGAGGGCGCGGCGGCGTTGAGTGTCGGAAAGCGATGCGCATTCCGCGATGTCGATGGAGAGCTGCACCTTACTGTCGGTGGTGTTGACGCCCTGGCCGCCCGGGCCCGATGCCTTCGCGAACCACTCCGACAGGTCCGCCGCGGCGACGACGAGGCCGCCGGGGATCCCCGGGCCGGGCGCGATGGTCAAGTCCTGCATGCCGCCCATACTACGTTCTTGCGTCCTGCGTCAACCAACCCAGACCGCAGCCCAGTTGCAACGTAAGTCTCAGCGACCGACCTCCCGGTAAATCTCATCCATCGTGAACTTCCTACCGGAGTCAATCTCGACGGCTGAGCGAAGTTCCTGCAGATCTTCGATTCTTTCCGCGATGGCGGATCGAGCAAAGCTCGGAAACAGTTACGCCCTCAGCACGCGCAAGCTTCGTTACGAGTGATGCTTCCTCGCTGCTCAAACGGATTCTCAGGAACATAACTGCTACCTATCTCGTGGAGAAAACCTCTATGCTTTCTTCTCGTCTCGACGGAAACGTAAACCGCGTCGCGTTGTGCGGGTTTCTGTCGCAGATTGATCTTCGTCGTCGGTTGATTCGAGAGCTCTTTTCTCCTTTTTCTCCCGCCGGGCTTCGATTTCAGCGGCCTTCGCAAGCAGCCGGTCGTCGTTCATGTCGCGAATTTTCTCGGTGGCCTTCTGCGCCTGATCCACCGCTGACTGACGGGCGCGGTTCGCGGCATCGACCGTGTCTCCCGCTAGCGACATCACAGATTGACGCCAGCCTTGGACCTGGAGACGTTCCGCATCCTCCACACTCATCCGCACATGCTGCGCGAACACACTAATAATGTCGTGAATACTGTTCGCGTGAGCAGTGATGTGGCGTGCGCGAATCGGGTTGGTCACCCAGACCTGATTGCTCAACTTGGCTGTCTCACGGACGGCTGTATCCATCTCGAGCAGACGTCGGGTGGTCGATTCCAATCGATCCTTGCGCGCGTCGTGGATTCCCTCTCGGTGAGAATCCAGCTGGCGGGGCTCAAACTCGTTCACGTGGGCGATCTCCAAGACATACATCCGATCATGGAGGTAGATGCTCCGAGCAGCCACACCCAGCCAAAGCGGCAGATCGCCTTTCAACCCAGCTAGGAGGGTTTCAAGTTTCTTGGAGTTGTTCTTCTGCTTCCGAAGTCGATCAACTGCGTCATCGAGTTGTTCGATGGCGTAAGACTCGATGCCATTCAGCTCTGATCCTAGGTGGGCGACCTTCGACCAAGTGGTTGCCGAAACGCTGTTATCGCGTCGGTAGAGTTAGTCAGCTTCTTCAATCGTGTACTGGATACCGCCAAGCTGGGCCAGCGCATCAATTCTGCGCTGGCGAAGGAGAACGTCGAGCTTCTCATTGATAACCTCCAAATACTCCTTGATTTCCGCGAGCGGCTCGGGCTGGCTCCGAGCACGTGGGTGCGGACCGTCGTACGCGATGCCCTCCACGCCTCTCGGAGCGAGGAGTTGGACGCCGCCGTGGCCGCGCACCTGCTCGGGGTCGAGGCGCGTGTGCAGGCGTCGGCGGACGCGCGCGAGCTGGCCGCGCAGATCCGCCCGCTGGCGATCAACGTCAACGACCTGGACCACCGGGCACGTGCCGGTGAGGCGGTGGCGCTGTCGTCGGAGGTGCCCGAGCTGATCGAGCTGCTGCGCGAGGTCCGCGCCCTGCTCGGGGATCGGACGGTCGCATGAGCACCACCCACTACAGCCCGAGCACCAGCGCCGCCGACACCGAGCACTATATCCGCGGGAAGGAGGACGAGCGGGGCGTCGCGATCACGTGCGAAGTGCCGGGAGGCCCCGGCGCGTTCTCGGCGCGCGCACGGGCGCTCACGCAGAACACGACGCGCGAGGTCGAGGCGCTGCACTACCGCCAGTCGTTCAGCGACGAGGAGTTCGACCCGAAGAACCCCGAACACGTGCAGCGGGTGTACGACCTGGGCTACCAGCTCGCCAAGAAGATGCACCCGGATTCCGACTGCCTCGTCGTCAGTCACGTGGATGGGCGGGGAAAGAAGCCGCACAACCATATTTTGGTTCTCAATCACAACAACCGCACGGGAAAGGCGCTCTCGGACTATCGCACGTTCCACGACCGCAAGGCCGGGAATCAGAAGGGCGTGCAGTCGGCGAACGACGAGCTGATGCGAGAGCACGGGCTCTCGGTCGTGAAGCGGCTGGAGCACGCGCCGAAGGACTGGGAGCTGCGCCGCGAAGACTTCGCCGAGGGGTCGCTCGACCGCGAGATGGGCGACCGGATGAGCGCCGCACTGGCCGATCCCCGCGCGGTGGACAAGGCCGGTCTGGTCTCGGTGATCGAGGAGCAGAACCAGCAGCTCGGTGATGACGGGGATCGGGTGCCACGGATGCGGCTGCACAGCCCCGTCAGCAAGAAGGGCAAACGCGCCGGGCAGGAGACCTGGACGCTCTACATCGAGGACCGCCGCGGCGAGTCCGGGCGTGCCGAGCGCCGCAAGCGCACGAGCGCACTCTCGGCGGACTTCACCCCGGAGGGCGCGCAGGCGTTCTTCGACTACCACCAGCAGCAGATGGAGCAGGAACATGAGCGCAGCGCTCGACAGGCTGAAGCAGCAGAACGGGCCCGTGCAGTCGCCGCAGCCGCTCGGCAGTCCGGAGACGATGGAGCTGTTGACCTCGATCCTCGCCGCCGTCGAGGCGCAGAATACGAGGATCGCCACGCTGACCGAGCAGCAGAAGAAGCTCGCGGGGTTCGTGAAGGTGGACAGCGAGGAGCAGGAGAAGCAGCTCTCCGCGATCTCGCATCAGCTGACCTCAACGTCGCCGCCGCCGGAGTCGAACGAGAACAGCGAACTGCTCGCCGGAATCGCGTCCACTCTCGCGGGTATGAGCGTGAACCTCAACGGGGAGAGTCTGAAGGGCTCAGCCTCTAAGTCCGAGGCTGCCGCCAAGCATCTCGATGAGAGCCGGGCTAAGTTCGAGCGGGCCGCGAACGGTGCGCAGAAGGCCTGGCGGGAGTCGATCACCCAAGCCAGCGCCGAGGCGACGAGCGCGATCAGCACGGCCCGGGATCAGGCTGTGCAGTCGATCGAGAGGGCCGCTGCCGACGCCGGGGCCGTGGCAACAGCCAAGATTGACGCCGCGAACGAGCGGGCCGAAAAGATCATCGCCACAACGGCGAAGCTGGAGGCCCGTCAGCTTTGGTCTGTCGCCGCGTCGATGTGCCTCGCGCTGCTGCCGGTCGCAGTCATCGTCGCGGGTGTTTGGATGGCCGTCGCCGGGCTTATCACGGGCGCTCAGTGGGCCCTCGACGTGGACGGGAGCGTGTGGATCGGGATCGGTCGCTGGCTCGTGGTCTCCATGGGCCTCGCCGGGGCCGGCTACGGACTCTTCGCGTCCGTCCGCTGGGTCGCCGGTCTCGTGGAGACTTGGAAGGGCCGCGGGATGCCGAGGTGGCCCCGTTGGCGGTGATGGCTGGATCCGATCGAGCTACCGGTTCCGATCAGCAGTCGAAGGATTTTCGCAGCAGCCAGTCCTGCGGCCTCGGTGCCGCCGCCGTAGCCTGACGAGCATCCCGGCCGTGACGGCCATCGCGACGGCGATCCCGGCACCGATGATCCAGGGATTGCCGAGGAGCCCTCCGACGCCTGCGAGTGCTCCGCCCGCCGCGATGAGCGGCAGGCCGCAGCAGAGCAGCAACGGAAGCGCGCAGCATGCCAGTAGGAGCAGCCCGGTCCCTGCGGCGACGATGGGACCGGCGCGCCGTTCGTCGCGGTCGTGATCGGCGCTCATCGTCTGCACCTCTTCCGGATGAGATCTCCCCGATTGCATGCGTTGCCGTTCATGCGCAGCACGAGAGCAGTGACGGGTCGGTGGTGAAGGACTTCGCGGCGATCCGGATGCCTTCGGTCATGGTCAGGTAGGGGGCCCAGGCGTCGGCGACTTCGGCGATGGTCTTGCCGAGCACGTGGACGCCTGCGGCGGCGAGTTCCCCGGCGTCCTTGGCGACGGCGGTGAGGCCGAGGATCTCGCTCGTATCGGCGTTCACGACGATCTTGATGAACCCGCGGGTGTCGCGGTTGATCACCGCCCGGGGCACATACTCCAGGGGCAGCACGCGGCAGTCGCAGCGGATCCCCGCGGCGACGACCTCCTTCTCGGTCATCCCGACCGCGCCGATCGCCGGTCCGGTGAACGTCACCCGCGGCAGATGGGAGTAGTCGACGGACCGGTCGGCGTCGGCGAACGCGTTCTCGGCGACGAGGGTGCCGTGGTGGGCCGCGACGTAGACGAACTCCGGGTGCCCGGTCACGTCGCCCGCGGCCCAGATCCGCGGGTTCGACGACTGCAGATGGTCGGAGACGACCACCTCGCCGGAGTCCCCGGTCTTCACCCCGACCGCATCGAGGTTCAAGCCGTCGGTGACGGGACGGCGTCCGAAGGCGACGAGCACCTGGTCGGCGCGGAACTCCTGCGAGCCGCCGGACACGTCCGCGGTAACCACGACCTGCCCGGTCGCCGCGTCCCGGGACACCCGGGTCGGCACCGCGCGGCGGACCACCCGGATGCCCTCGTCGGCGAACACCTCCTGCAGTGTCCGGGACACCTCCGGCTCCTCCTTCGACGCGAGCCGGGACCGCACCAGCAGCGTGACCTGGGAGCCGAGGCGGGCGAACAGCTGCGTCTGCTCCAGGGCGACGTAGCCGCCGCCGAGCACCAGCATTGACTCGGGGACCTCGGTCAGGTCCATCGCCGTGGTCGAGGTCAGGTACCCGGCCTCGTCTAGGCCGTCGATCGGCGGAGACCACGGCCGCGCACCGGTGGCGACCAGGTAGTGCTCGGCCTCGATCGTCTCGACCGCTCCGTCTGCGGCGGTGACCTCCAACACCGGCGCGTCCGGGGTGCCCGCGAACCCGGCGTCTCCCCGCCGGACGTGCCACCCGTATGAATCGGCGACGTCGGCGTACTTCTCGCCCCGCATCGTCTCGACCAACGCCTGCTTCCCGGCGATCAGCGCGGGCATGTCCACTGGGCCTGCAGTCGTCGCGATCCCCGGGAACCGGTCGGCGGCGTCGGCGGCGACGTGCCGTGCATCGGCGGCGGCGATGAGGGCCTTCGACGGCACGCAGCCCGTGTTCACGCAGGTGCCGCCGAGCGTGCCACGCTCGATCATCACCACCGACTTCCCGAGCGTGCTGGCGCGGATCGCAGCGGCGAACGCGCCGCCTCCCGATCCGATGATGGCGAGATCGTACTTCGTAGGCATCGCTGCTCCTGTCAACTCTTGGCTTTCTGCTCTGTCTCAGCCATACTGGACCTTCCAGTGCAGGGGAAGGTCAAGCGCGGCCACGGAGGGAGACAGCAATGCGGATCGGAGAACTCGCCGAGAGGGCGGGCACTACCGCGAAGACCCTTCGCTTCTACGAGGAACAGGGCCTTCTGCCCCCGACCGAGCGCACGCCGTCCGGATACCGCGACTACGCGCCCGAGACGGTCGCTCGGATCGACTTCGTCCACCGCGGCCAGGCCGCGGGCCTCACCCTCGCCCAGATCCGCCAGATCCTCGACATCCGCGACGGCGGCCATGCGCCCTGCGAGCACGTGCGCGACCTGCTTGACGTGCGCCTCGCTGAGATCGAGCAGCAGATCGCGCAGCTCTCCGTGCTGCGCGACACTATCGCGGACCTCAGACAGGACGCCGCGCACCCGGACCCTGAAACGTGCAGCCCCGATCAAGTGTGTAGGTACTTGTAGACGACGGGAGTCAATGACTCAAACGCTACAACCCCGATATGCGCTAGCGCATGTCGATGCCGCCGGTGCCCACCTCGATGTTTTTGGTGGTGGCCGCGACAGCACACAGCAGCGGCATCGGGGCGGAGGCCTGCAGCGCGAAGTGGTGGACTCGGAAGGACGCGTTGTTCACGCCGATTTCGTCCGCAGCCTGGGTGATCTCCAGATGAGTCTTGGCGATCTTTTCCGCAGATGGCCCGCGCTAGCTGCCGAAGGCGTAATGCCCGAAGCTTAAGAAGCCGAACGCTTTCATTGGATAACACTCCTTTTGATGGTGTTAACGAGAGGGAGTAACTTTGCAACGACATACCGTCGAGTTTAAGTTCAACGTGTAGCTAGGCCCCGGGGTTACCCACGCAGAACTCGTTGCCTTCCGGGTCCTGCATGACGGTCCACACCAATCCCGGCGCCTCGTGGGTGGTGAGTTCGGTGGCGCCTAGGTCTTTGAGGCGTTCTATTAAAGTTTCGCGCTCCGCCCCGCCAACGTCGACGTGCATGCGGTTTTTCCCAGGTGTCGGTTCCTCAACGCGCTGAAATCCCAGCGCCGGGGTGGAATCAACCATCACGAAATCGCCGTAATCCGCGGCGATTTCGCAGCCGGTTGCGGCGGACCAAAACTTGGCGAGCTTTGAGGGATCGTGGCAGTCGAAGGTGATCTGGCGGATCGTGAAGTTGGGATCGCTCATGGTTTCCATTGTGGGCGCGCGTCAGCGCGCCTGCAACAATGCGGGGTGTTTCTGGTGGGGGTATCAGACCAGTTCTCTCCGGCCATGTCAGCCCCATACGTCATAATGGCGGCATGGCCGAGCTGGACCCAGAGTGGGCGATCAATGAGATAGACGCGTTCCTGCAAGTCACAGCGAAGGTAGTCCCCGACATGGGCCCGGGCATCGCCTACCTTGGAACCGTTATGAGTGGATCGCCGACTGAGGCTGCGGCACGCGCCCATGTCGTTGAAATGATTCTTGACCGAGTGCTTCCCGGGTGGAGACAAGAACTCCCGGTCCAGGACAAGGAGTATAGCTGGCTGAGGGGTCAAGCGGCCCGGGCCAAGACAGCGCTTGAACGTCGGTCTGAACTCGCTGAAAAGCTCGGAGAGAACACGCCAGACTTAGACGCAGCCAGTCTGCATCCGTGGGCGTGGGAAAATGGCAAGGGTTACTGGAATCACGGGCACTACCATCAAGCAGTGATGCAGGCTGCCATCCGCGTCAATGCAGAGACCCAAGCGAAACTGAACCGCCTAGACGTATCTGAAACAGCACTTTTCAACGAGGCGTTTTCACTCCACGATCCGAAGCGTAATGTGCCGCGCCTTCGGCTTATGGAAAATGATGGCAGTAAGACGTTTGAGAACCTGCATCGGGGTGCCCGCGCCTTTGCAGAGGGCTTGTACGCGGCTATCCGCAATCCCGGGATGCATGTTCCACACGACGGTGGTGAGGAGCAAGTCGCGTTGGAGCAGCTCGCGGCTTTCAGTCTATTGGCTCGCTGGGTTGATAAGGCTACCGTCCTGGATGGGTGACAACATCGGTTTACGGAATAGCAGTCCGCTTGAGCGAAGGATGTGGGGAGCACGAACGCCTGTGATGGAGGTGCCGGGTGCTCAGTCAGCAAGGCCGTCCAGGACCATCGCCGTAGTTGTGTGCAAGGTTAACGCCAGCGACTGGGCTGGGTCCAAGAATGAATCTCGCACGCGTTAAACTGCGCCGACACTCTGTCGAGTTCAAATTTAACGTGTAGCGTTATTGACGCTTCGCGTTATGGGGGATAGGGTGAAGCATGATTCAGTCGTTCGGGAATCGACAAACAGAACTGGTGTTTCTGCGTGAGCCGGTTCCGAAATTGGATCCTCGGATCCACAAGTCGGCGAACAAGAAACTCCACCAGCTCGATGCGGCAGTCTCTCTTGACTCCCTCGGTGTGCCGCCCGGGAACCGCCTAGAGGCGCTCAAGGGCGACAGGAAAGGGACTTTCAGCATCTGGGTCAATGACCAGTGGAGAATCACTTTTCGCTGGACGGGCGCGGGGCCCGAGCAAGTGACCATCGAGGACTACCACTAAGGAACGCCATGTCGGAGAAGCTTTACCCTCCGGTTCATCCTGGGGAGATTCTTCTCGAGGATTTCATTGAGGGATTTGAAATCACTCAGCACAAGCTTGCCGTATCGATCGGGGTGCCCCCTCGTCGTATCAACGAGATCGTGCACGGGAAACGCGGAATTACAGCTGACACCGCGCTCAGGCTCGGAAAATACTTTGGCGTCGAGCCGATCTTCTGGATGAATCTGCAGAGCCAGTATGAGATTGAGGTGGCGGAGGATAAGGCCCTCGCTGAGATCGAGCGGATTCAGCCGGTCCAAGCTTCTTCGGCGTAGGCCGCACCTAGGGAATTTGGGGCCGTTGCCTCATCGCTTTCAGCTCCGAGCGCCGCTTCTTTGCTTCGAGACGGCGCCGCACCGAGCCCCGCGTCGGCTTCGTCTTACGCCGCGGGGGAGGAGGCGGGGCGAGCGCCTCGCGCAACAGGACGGACATGCGTTCGCGTGCCTCAGCTCGGTTGCGCACCTGCGACCGCTGGGTCGACGCAGACACGGTGAGGACGGAGCCGTCCAAGCGGTGCTCGAGGTTGCGCAAGATGCGGCGGCGTTGGGCGTCGGTAAGCGATGCGCTTTCAGTGATATCGATGGAAAGCTGGACCATGCTGTCGGTCGTGTTGACGCCCTGGCCGCCCGAACCGACGACTTCGCGAACCGCTCCGTTAGGTCGGCAGCGGCGATGACTGCACCGTCGGGGATCCCCGGGCCGGGCGCGATGGTCAAGTCGTTCATGCAGCCCAGTTTAGGTGCCCTACGAGTCGTTCTTGTCTCGGCGGAAACGAAGACCGCGTCGCGACGGACGGGATTCAGCCTCAGTATTATCCTCGTCGCCGGTTGAGTCGAGCGCTTTTTGCTCCTCCTTCTCCCGTCGGGCTTCGATTTCAGCGGCCTTCGCAAGCAGCCGGTCGTCGTTCATGTCGCGAATTTTCTCGGTGGCTTTCTGCGCCTGATCCACCGCAGACTGGCGGGCGCGGTTCGCGGCATTGACTGTGTCTTCCGCTAGCGACATCACAGATTGACGCCAGCCTTGGACCTGGAGACGTTCCGCATCCTCCACACTCATCCGCACATGCTGCGCAAACGCACTAATAATGTCGTGAATACTGTTCGCGTGTGCAGTGATGTGGCGTGCGCGAATCGGGTTGGTCACCCAGACCTGATTGCTCAGTTTGGCTGCATCGCGGATCGCTGAATCCATCGCGAGCAAACGGCGGGTGGTCGATTCCAATCGATCCCTGCGCGCTTCGACAATTCCTTCCCGATGAGAATCCAGCTGGGCTGGCTCAAACTCGTTCACGTGAGCGATCTCTATGACATATAACCGATCATGTAGATAGATGCTCCGAGCAGCGACACCTAACCAAAGCGGTAGATCCTCCTTCAGGTCTTCAAGAAGGGCCTCAACTTTCTTGGAATTGTTCTGATGCTTCCGAAGTTGATCAACTGCGTCATCGAGTTGTTCGATGGCGTAAGACTCGATGCCATTCAGCGCTGATCCTAGGTGGTCGACCTTCGACCAAGTGGTTGCTGAAACGCTACTGCTGCGCCGGTAAAGTTCGTCCGCTTCTTCAATCGTGTACTGGATACCCCCAAGCTGCGCTAGTGCGTCAACCTTGCGCTGCCGGAGGAGAACATCGAGCTTCTCATCGATGACCTCTAGATACTCCTTGATTTCAGCAATTGCTGCCTCAATTGCGGCCTGTGCGGCAATGCCGGCAGCATTCGAAGTCATGGCTGGCGAAAACTTCACCTCTTGAAAAGAAGCGTGTTTAAAGAACTGACCTGGATTGTCAGCGAGCCCAAGATCACCCCGACGCAGGACTCCGGGAACCGTTCCCTTTGAGGTGCGGTGCTGGAGAATCCTCGCTGTTTCGTCAGTCGCCTTGTAGTACTTGCCGGATTTGAACTGGCGGTCGGATATCGAGCTCAGCACATTGCTGGCGCGGAAAAGGACTTGCGGGGACATAGGCTCGAACTCGGGCGCGGCGGTGGCGGGGAAGCGGTCTTCCTCGCTAAGGATGAGCAAACCTTCACCGTCTGCCAGGAAAGCCAGGTCCTTGCTTGAAGTCTCCATGTCCAGAAACTGTAGTACAGGCGGGAGGCAAATTCGTCGCAAAGCACCTGCGCTAACGCCGCTGCAGCACGACCTCGGGGTACTTGCGCACGTAGCCGAATGCGATGACGACGAGCGCCGCGAACGCGCCGATGACGGTCTCCGCGGTGCGGGCGAGCAGCATCGGCCAGACGGGGGAGGCCTCGACCGTCTGCACCATCAGCAGGGCGGTCGGGGTGATGAAGCTGGCGGCGATGGTGTAGTTGCGGGTCACGTACATCTCGGTGAGGTACTGCAGAATCACAATCCACACGACGATCTGCCAGCCCTGCATCGGGTGGGACAGCAATAAGCCGGCTACCGCGATGCCGCTGAGGGTGCCCAGGACGCGCTCGATGGCGCGGTAGTACTTAGTTCTTTTCATTTTCGTGATTACGGAACACCCTGTAAATACCTACCGTGAACTGCAACGATGTGGTTTCGTATTTTTGCGTATTTTTACGAAACCGCGCAGCAGACACCCCACTGCGCCCTCACTGTGCCGTCACCGGAACCCTTCTTGTGCGAATCTCTCCAGTAGCCCTGCAGCATGAAAAATAATTGTAATTTGACGCGCATCTTTCCGTGCCCTGTTGCTTTCTGAATTGCTAGATGTTCCGGGAGCGATAGCGCCATGACCGCATCCTGCGGTACTTCTCTGGATTTACTTACTGTCTTTAGCGGAAAGGTTTCTCTGCGCCAACACGCCGTGGACTTCAAATTCAACGTTTAGCGTTTAACGCTGTTACCAGCGGAGGTACTCTCCCACCACAGCGCCTCCGAGTTCGTTGAGGTCGGGTGCGACGACGTTGGCGCCGGTGCGGTTGGCGAGGGCATCGATAAGCGAAACAAGCCCTGGATCATCCCCGAGGCGGAAGAAGGTGATCTTCGTCCCGCGTTTGGTCACCGTGTCAAGCGCATCGACTGTGCGCGCGAGCGTGATGCGGTCGGTCGGCCAGTTGAAGTAGGCCTCGCCCCATTCGGTCAGGATAGAGGTCGGCTCGCCGTCGGTGACGATGAGAAGCGTCGGGTCGTAGTTGGCGTGGCGGTTGAAGAACTCGTTAGCGAGAAGCAGCGCGTGCTGCAGGTTGGTGCCCTTTTCCTGCATCGGCGGCAGGGCGGTGAGTTCTTCGATCGTCAGCGTCTGCGCGTAGAGGCCGAAACCGATCAGCGCGAGCTCGTCGCTGCGGAACTGCGTGGTGATGAGGTGGTTCAGCGCTAGCGCGGTCTGCTTCATCGGCGTCCAGCGGCCTTCCATCGCCATGGAAAAGGAGGTGTCCACAAGGAGTGCAACGGCGTTTTTCGTACGCGCTTCGGTTTCGACCACTTCGATGTCGTTCACGGTGATCGCGAACGGCTCGCCGCTGGCGGCACTGCGCTGGAGCGCGTTCGTGATGGTCCGGGTGGTGTCCCACGCCTGAGTGTCGCCGAACTCCCAGGGGCGGGTGCCACCGGTGGGTTCGCCCTGCTGACCGGCGAGGCGGGAATCGCGCTGGCCGCGGGATAACTGGGAGGTCGCGCCCTTCAGCAGCTCTTTGCCCAGCATGCGCAGCGCTTTCGGGGATAGCTGCAGCGACCCGGACTCGCCCTTGTTCAGCAATCCGGAGTCGCGCAACGCTTTCTCCAAGTCGCGCAGATGTTTAGCGCTGGTGGCGGTGTCAGCGCCTAAGAGGTCGGCGACCTCGTCCAAGTCAATGTCTCCGGGGCGTTCACCTCCGAGGGTGGCGGCGAGCTCGTCGAGGCGCCCGAGGTCGCGCATCGCGCGGGTGGCTTCGCCGAGGCCCATGCCGCCCGATGTCCCGTCGCCGTCGAACGGTTCGGACCCGGTCCAGTCCAGGTCGGGGCGGATGCCGCGCAGGTTCGCATCCAGCTCGCCAACGAGGTTCATCAGCTCCTCCGAGCCGAAGGCCTCGGACGCGAGCTGCATGAGCTCGGCGCGCTGCTCGGGCGTCATGGAGTTGAGCAATCGCTGGGCTGCCGCCGATCGCTGCGCAAGTAGCTCCACCAACTCCTCGATGTTGCGGGGGTTCTCTGGAAACTGATCCCCGTGCTTGGCCATGAAATCCTGAAAGTCCTGCTCCGTGGCCATGCCGGCGCGATGCTTGCCCAACAGCACGTTGAGATCGCGAAGCATCTCGGCGACGGATGCGCGATCTTCATCGGTGGCACCTTCCAGCGCCTCTTTCATGCCGGCGAAGCGCTGGTCTAAGAGTTCGCGGCCGATGAGGTCTTTGATCTGCTGGTACTTCTCGCGCGCTTCTGAGGAAGCCCAGTCGTAGCCGTTCAGTTCGGTCACCGCCGCCGCGGGAGAGACGGGCAGGTTGTCGAGTGTCATCTCCCGCATTGTGCGGTCGAGATCGTCCATACCCACATCGCGGGCGAGTTGGCCGCGTTCGGCGAGCACCGCTTCGTCGAGAAGCTTCTTCGCTTCCTGGAGCGTGCCCCCGAGGTTGGTCTTGTGCAGCAGCTCCTTGCGGCGCTCCGCGATTTGGCGCAGGAAGTCGTCGTAGCCCTCGCGGCGCAGATACTCGCGCATGGCCTGCTCGGTGGAGTAGCCGTACATGACGTCGTCGGCAATGGCGCGCACCGCCTTGGTCAGGTCGGGCGGTGGGGCGAGCGGATCCGGGCCCGGGGTGTACCTGCGGTACCTGCGTTGCTTAGCCATAGATGCTCTCACCTTCGCCGGAGTCCTTCGAAATCTTTTGGGTGAGGTAGAGTGCCTCCACCGCGAGCTCGATGGCACTAGCGCGCTCGCCCTCGCTCTCGGCGTTGAATGTCGAAGCAATGTCTTCGTAAAGCGTGCCTTCGAGCTGGGGCAGGCCGTTGAGGAATTCTGCCGCCGTAATGTTTTCTCCAGTGGTGATGAAGGTGGAGCCGTCGAGCGCCTCGATCAGCGGGGTGAAGTCGAGTCCCTTGATCCGGGGGCGAAGAGCTTGAGCCACGGAGTTGCGCAGCAGGTACTCGAGGATGTCCCACTCGCGGCCTTCCTCGCCGTGCTCGAACTCCACCTTGCCGCCGAGCACGTCGACGGCGGCCTCCAGGTCCACTAGGCGCGCGACCGGGGCCTCCCCGGTAATGGCGGCGCGGCGGGCAGCGGAGGCTGCGACTGTCTCGGCGCCGGCGACGGCGAAGCGGGCCGAGACGCCGGCACGCTGGTTCACCGCGTCGGATTCGCGCAGCGCGCGGGTGAACCGGGCGAGGGCTTCCATAATGGTTTGCGGAACAGTGGCCGTGAGCTCTGATTCCTGCTCGATGATGCGGATCTCGTCGTCCAGCTCGACGGGGTAGTGGGTGCGGATCTCAGCGCCGAAGCGGTCCTTGAGCGGGGTGATGATGCGCCCGCGGTTCGTGTAGTCCTCCGGGTTCGCCGACGCCACGACCAGCACGTCCAGCGGCAGGCGCAGCATGTAGCCGCGGATCTGGATGTCGGCTTCCTCCATTACGTTGAGCATGGCCACCTGGATGCGCTCCGCCAGGTCCGGCAGCTCGTTGATGGCCACGATGCCGCGGTTGGAGCGCGGGATGAGGCCGTAGTGGATGGTCTCCGGGTCGCCCAGGCGGCGGCCTTCGGCCACGCGCATCGGGTCCACGTCGCCGATCAGATCCGCCACGGAGGTGTCCGGGGTGGCCAGCTTCTCGGAGTAGCGGGCCTCGCGCGGGATCCAGGCGATGGGCAGCGCGTCTCCTTCATCCTCGACGCGGCGCTTCGTGGCGTCCGTCACCGGGTTCAGGGGGTGTTCGCGCAGCTCGGATCCTTCGACGGCGGGCACGAAGGCGTCGAGAAGCAAAGGAAGCGTGCGAAGCAGGCGGGTCTTGCCCTGGCCGCGCTCGCCGAGCAGCACGATGTCGTGGCCGGCGATGATGGCGCGCTCGACCTGCGGCAACACGGTGTGCTCGAGGCCGTGGAGGCCGGGCCACGGGTTTTCGCCGGCGCGCAGTATGGCGATGAGGTTGTCGCGCATCTCTTCGCGCACGGTCTTGTAGGTGTAGCCGGCGGCCTTGAGCTCGCCGAGGGTGGTGATGGATGGCCAGGAGTTGGGCGCTTCAGTCATGACGGCCACGGTACGCGTGTTTCCTGGGTGGGTATCCGCGATGGCTTATCATCCCTTCATGGCCACCATCTACCTCATTCGCCACGGCGAGACCCCGACGACCGGCAAAAACCTTCCTGGGCGCGCGCCGGGGTTGCACCTTTCGGAGAGGGGGTGCATGCAAGCTGCGGCTGTGGCCAAGCAACTCGCCAGCGTGGACGCGGTGTACTCCTCACCGCTCGAGCGCGCTCGGGAGACTGCTTTACCCACCTGCGAACGGTTCCAAAAAGAGCTCGTGCTTGACGACGGCCTGCTGGAAGCGGATTTCGGCACATGGACCGGCGAATCCTTGGCCGACCTTGCCACGTTGCCCGAGTGGCAGGTCGTGCAGAGGCGGCCTGGGGAGTTCCGCTTCCCTGGCGGCGAGTCGTTCGTGGAGATGCAACACCGCGTAGTGGGTTGCGTGCGCACGATCGCGGCGCGGCACCCGGGCGAGGCGGTGGCCTGCTTCACCCACGCCGACCCGATCAAGGCGGCGTTGGCGCATTTCACGGGACGGGGGTGGGGCGCGTTCCAGCAGATCCCGGCGGAACCGTGCTCAGTGTCGGAGCTTGAGCTGTGACCGCGAATGAGCTGCTTGAACTGCTTCAACACGGCGAGGTCGGTTTCGTAGGCCAGCTCGCGGAGTCCTCGAACCTCACGGTGGTTGTGGACCTCACGCTAGCTCGCGACGGTGGCCGAGAGGACTACTGCTGGGGCATCTTCAAGCCTGAGGCGGGGGAGCGCTACCTCCACGATTTCCCGGCGGGGCTGTGGCGGCGCGAGCGGGCTGCGTACCTGCTCAGCGCGTGGCTGGGCTGGGACATCGTGCCGCCCACGGTGGTGCGCGAGGTGGGCCCGCTCGGTGTCGGGTCGTTGCAGTACTACGTGGACAACGACGGCTCCCACTATTTCCCGCTGTACGAGACCCGCCCCGACCTGCATCCCCAGTTACTGCGCATGGCTGTTTTCGACTTATTGGTGAATAACACGGACCGTAAATCGGGCCATGTTTTGCTCGCCCGCTCGCAAAACGAGAACCGCGTTGACCACGTGTGGGGCATCGACCAGGGACTGTGCTTTCACCATGATCCGAAGTTGCGCACCGTGATCTGGGACTTCGCGCACGAGGCGATCCCATCCGAGCTGGTGGATGCGGTCGAGCCGCTCACGGGGGAAGTGCCGGAGGAGGTGGCGTCATTGTTGACACCGGAAGAGGTGGCGGCGTTGAAATCGCGCGCCTTACGCATCGTGCGCCTGCCGTGGTTGCCCGAGCCCCAGTCCGAGTTTCCTTACCCCTGGCCCCTGGTGTAAGCGCTATTCCCGCGCGGGGTAGCGCACGAGGAGGTCGTCGCCGACCACGGCACCGTCGTTAAGCGTTGCTTTGCGTATCGACGCACCTTCGGCCCCCAACCCCATCACGTGCTCCACCTCGTCCCCGTGGGCGAGGAGGTGATCAGTGATGATGCGGCGGTGGCAGCGCCACCACACCGCCTCGGAACACATGATGGCGGTCGGCGTGTGAGCGGCGTGCTGGCCCAGTTTCTCCAATGCTGTTGAGAATTCTTCACCCAGGGCGTGGTCGGCGTAGTTGTGAAAGCTGCGGTTTTGCCAGTGGGCGTTGACCTCGAACGGGATCGTCTTGGATACGTTGCGCCGCCCCGCCAGCCCCTCGTTCTTCATGTAGGCGATGCCGTGTGTGGGGAGGCGCTGGGTGAGGGAGTCGTCGTTGAACCACGGGTACTTCCGTGAACCGGTCAGCTTGCGCACATCGACGACTGCCGCGACCCCGGCTGCCTGAAGCATGCGCACGAACTCGTCGAATTCAAGGTTGGAGTGGCCGACGGTGAAGATGCGCATGGGTGCCACCGTACCCCGAACCCGAGGTGCTCTTGAGCGGAGCCGCCTGAATCAGACCCGCTGGGCGAGATCAGGGTAATGTACGACCACTCCGTCACTGTCCACTTCTAATTCGACATCGACTCCACGTGTTCCACTTGCGTAGCGGACTGTCTTAGAGTCGATTGAGCTGTAGTACTGGTCCGAAGCGATCACTTCTAGCGATGGCATATCAATCCAGGCCATGATGAGTTGCGTCTTAGGAACCTGAGCTTCCAAAAGCCCCAAGCGGCGAATGGGCATCGTGTTCGTGAGCGGGCAAAGGCCGAGGTCGCAATCCAGCGCGTCTTCCAGGTCTGCTGAACGAACAATTCCGGGGGAGGGCAGATTTGTTGGCGGGGTCCCCTCTTCTTTGGTCTGCGACGACCATACGCCCTGCTCGGACCTGACGAGTTTGAGGCTCCGCTCCCAACCATCGCCTTCAACGTTCACCGTCACATTCTGGGTGGCCCAGTTCTCCGTGGCCTCTAGTGCCCAGGTTGCCTGGTAACCCTCTCCGTATTGCACTCCGGTGGCCGATAAACCGGCTCCGTGAAACCGAACCGTAGCCTCGTTCTGGATGACGGGGTTGTCGATGTGCACCCACCCGTAGCTACGTTCCATGGTGGTTAGTCTATCGAGAGACCGCGCATGGGAAAGCGGGTAGTCGACTGCAACTGGGCCCGAGAAGAGTGTTGCGGGTTCTGCAGTTTTTCGGGGGACGCTGGCTACACTCGCGGGCATGAAGCGCTTGTCCATCAGAATGGTGGCGGAGATTGTGGCCTCCGCCGGTGTTGTCCCGCCTGCGTGCGGTGGCCCGCGCCAGAATGACCGTCAGGCGGCGCTTGAGGTCCCTGCGGGTGCAATGGCGGTGCTCTCCAATGACTGAGCACCACACTGCCATCGTCGTCGGCGGTGGCCAGTCCGGTTTAGCCACGGCCTATTATCTGCGGCGCTTCAAAGTGGATTTCCTGGTCCTGGACAACCAGGAAGAAGCTGGCGGAGCATGGTTGCACGCATGGCCTTCGCTGACGCTTTTCTCTGCCGCGGGGTTCTCTAATCTGCCCGGCTGGCCTATGCCGCACTACCCGGGGTATCCGCCGGCACACCATGTCATCGACTACCTGGAACACTACGAACAGCGCTACGACATCCCAGTTAGGCGCCCCGTACACGTCCGCAGCGTGTCTTGTGATGGTGGGGTGTTTCATCTGGACACGTCTGCGGGTCAGTTCACAGCGGAGCACGTTGTCGCGGCCACAGGCACGTGGTCCGCGCCTTTCGTGCCCCACTATCCCGGCACCTTCCGTGGCCGCCAGTGGCACTCGTCGATCTACCCCGGGCCGGAACCATTCCGCGGTGCGAAGGTCGCGGTGGTCGGTGGGGCGAATTCGGGTGCTCAGATCGCCGCGGATCTCATCGGGACGTCGGAGGTCACATGGTACACACGTGAGCAACCGCGCTGGATGCCTGACGACATCGATGGCCGCGATCTCTTTCTTAACAGCCGCCGCCGGATTCTAGGCGGCGATTCCGGCCCGAACCTCGGGGACATTGTTGCGCTTCCTCATCTACGTGAGCTCCGCAACTCCGGTCAGCTCACCGCTACCCCCATCTTCGATAGCTTGAACGAGCTCGACCACGACCACCTGATCTGGTGCACTGGTTTTCGTCCGGCCCTCGGCCCATTCCGCCACCTCATGCGCGGCCGCGAACCTGAAGTGGGGAATCTGCATCTAGTCGGTTACGGCAACTGGACCGGCGACGGCTCGGCAACGCTGATGGGTGTGGGGCCCTTTGCCAAACACACTGCCCAGGTAGTCGCGGGCCGTGTCGATGAAGCTCCGCATCAAAAGTTTTGAGATGTCGCTTGCTCCCTGAGCAGCTCGATCCTTCCAAGATCCGCGTTGGAGAGCCAGCGCGCTGGGCGAAAGTGTGGCTCAGCGCTTCGCTTGCGCAGCCCGCAGGCCGTTCAAGATCACGATGACTTCGGCGACCTCGTGAACCAACACGACGGCCGCCAGGCCCAGCATGCCGCTGATCGCCAGCGGCATCAACACGATGATGATGGCCAGAGACAGCACGATGTTCTGGTTGATGATCCTGCTGCCTCGGCGGGCGTGCTGCAGAGTCTGCGGGATCAGCCGGAGGTCATGGCCGGTGAAGGCGACATCAGCGGACTCGATCGCGGCGTCGGAGCCAGTCGCTCCCATCGCTATGCCCACCGTCGCGCCCGCCAGTGCCGGCGCGTCGTTGATGCCGTCACCGATCATCGCCGTCGGCGTCTTGGAGGAGAGTTCGGCTACGATGCTCGCCTTGTCCTCCGGGCGCAGCTCGGCGCGCACGTCGTCGATTCCGGCGATTTCAGCCAGTGCCCGGGCGGTGCGAGTGTTGTCACCGGTGAGCATGCTCACTTCCACGTCGTTGGCGTGCAGGGTCTGCACGGCTTCGGGCACCTCGGGCCGCAGCTCGTCGCGGAC
Organism: Corynebacterium sanguinis; assembly: GCF_007641235.1. Classification (NCBI taxonomy): domain Bacteria; kingdom Bacillati; phylum Actinomycetota; class Actinomycetes; order Mycobacteriales; family Corynebacteriaceae; genus Corynebacterium; species Corynebacterium sanguinis. The sequence goes on along the minus strand of NZ_CP038157.1, from coordinate 2,301,455 downwards.
CCCGATCGCCCCGGCAAGGGCGTCATCGACGGCGACCAGGACGCAGGTCTGCCCCTCGGACTCCATGCGCTCAACATCGGCCTTCAGTGGCCCGGCGTCGATCCATCGGGGGCTGCCCACCAGCACCCGTCGACCTTCGACGGTGCCACTGATGCCATGCCCGGATTCCTCGCTGATGTCCAGGGCAGCGGGCGCTTCGGGCCCCGCCGCCGCGATCGCCGCGGCGAGGGGGTGCGTCGATTGCTGCTCAACTGCCGCCGCAAAAGCAAGCACTTGCGCCCGATTGAATCCGTCTGCCGGGACCACGCCGGTAACCTCGGGCTGGTTGCGGGTGAGGGTTCCAGTCTTGTCCACCGCCAGGTGACGGATGCCGCCGAGCCGCTCGAACGCCGCTCCGGACTTGATGACCACGCCAAACTGGCTGGCTGCGCCGATCGCGGCCACGACCGTCAGCGGCACGGAGATTGCCAGCGCGCACGGCGACGCTGCAACCAGGACCACCAGTGCACGGGTGATCCACGTCTCGGGGTCGCCCAGCAGCGAGCCGATCACGCCGACCAGCACCGCCAGGATCATCACCCCGGGCACTAAGGGTCGGGCAATCCGGTCGGCGATCCGGGCGCGGTCGCCCTTTTCCGCCTGCGCCTGCTCGACCAGGTCCACGAGTGTGGTCAGTGAGTTGTCCGCTCCAGCTGCGGTCGTCTCGACCTCCAGCACACCGGCGGAGTTGATCGCTCCCGCGGGCACCTCGTCGCCGGGCGCGACCTCCTCTGGAATGGATTCTCCGGTGATCGCTGAGGTGTCAAGGCTGGAGCGTCCGGAACGAATGATGCCGTCCGTGGCGATCCGCTCCCCGGGGCGCACGAGCATCAGCTCGCCAACCACGAGGTCTTTCGCTACGACCTCGACCGCCGTGCCGTCGCGCAGCACCGTTGCGGTCTGCGGCACCAACTTCAACAGTGCCCGCAGTCCGCCCTGGGCCCGGTCCATTGCCTTGTCCTCCAGCGCCTCAGCGATCGAGTACAGGAACGCTAGCGCCGCGGCCTCTCCGACGAAGCCGAGGATCACCGCGCCGACCGCGCTGATCGTCATCAGCAAACCAATGCCGAGCTTGCGCTTCGTGACAAGGCTCCGTATTGCGCTGGGCGCGAACGTGTATGCGCCTAGCAGCAGACCGACCCAGAACAGTATCGTCGCGGGTGTCTCCAGCCCGGACCAGTCCAGCGCCAGGCCTATGCAGAGGGCTACGCCGGAGAAGATCGGCAGTAGCAACTCGGGGTCCTTCCACCATGGCCGATCGAGCTCTTCAATCTCCGTGGCGGTTTCGTGTTCGCATCCACACGCCGAGCTCATGCGTCCGCCCCTTTTCACCGCAGCCGGGCACCGAGCACTCAGGGTCGATGCACGGGGCGTTTTCGTCGACAGCCAACGTTGCGTTCACCAGCGCGTCGAGCGCTGCCGCGAGGTGCGGATCGGCGATTTCGTAGCGAGTTTTGCGGCCCTCTGGCTCGGCGACGATGATGCCGCAGTCGCGCAAGCAGGTCAGGTGGTTCGAGACGTTCGAACGGGTCAGGTCAAGGTCGCGCGCAAGCACGGCTGGGTAGCTCGGGCCGTCGAGTAGGGTCATCAGGATTCGGGAGCGCGTCGGATCGGCCATAGCCCGGCCGAGCCGGTTCATGACGTCGAGGCGTGAAGCAATAGTCAGCATGTGCTGAACTATACAGTATTCACTGAACTATTCAACATGCACTGAACTGACGGTTACGCGAAGGTCCTGCGACCTGCAGGAATTAGTCGATGGGGTAGCAGATGACTGATCCTTTGTGGTTCGGCTGCCACCCAACGCGGGAGCGACGTGGGCGGCGAGGTTCTCCAGAATCTTCACGTTGACGTCCACGCCATCCCGCAAAAGCTTTACGTGTTTCCATGCGCCCATATGTTCTCTGTGTACTGACGCAATTACTGTTTTCTGATTGTTGCAGGCTAACGAGAAAGTAACTTTGCAACTACATACCGTCGAGTTCAAGTTCAACGTCTAGGGGCCTGCCCGGACGCGGTTAGGCTCGGTGTCATGGTTGACACGAGACTGACTGTCCTGGGCGCGGCGGCGGCCGCCGCGCTCGCGTACACCGCGTACCGTTCGCGACACAACGCACGTTCTCTCCGGCGCGGAGCCGGCACCACGAGCGCCGCCGCCCGCGAGCTCGCCATTCCCGAATCCGCCGTGGGAACGGTGCTGGAGAAAGAACAGCTGGACAGCGACCGGATCATCTCCGCCCCGGGCGGCTCGGCCACGTTCCTCGTCCGGTATGGCTCCCGCAACGCGCACGGCGAGCCGATCGCCGCGACCGGGTTGGTCACCCTCCCGCGCGGAGACGCGCCCGAGGGCGGGTGGCCGGTGCTCAGCTGGGCGCACGGCACGACGGGCCTGAGTAAGCGCGCCGCCCCCTCGACGGCGCTGGACACCCACCCGGACGAGGAGACGCTCGTGCTGGCGGCGCGCGACTACCTGCAACCCTGGCTGGACAAGGGCTTCGCGGTGATCCAGCCCGATTACGAGGGTCTGGGCACGGTGGGCAGCGGCACCTACACGGACCGCCACTCGCTGGCCTCGGCAGTCAATGAGATGGTCCGGGCGACGCGCGGGGAGTTCTCGTTCGGGGAAACCTGGTACAACACCGGGTGGAGCCAGGGAGGCTTCGCCGCCGTGGCCGCCGCGTCGGCCGATGACGTGCCGTCGGGACTGCGCAGGACGCTGGCGATCGCCCCCGGCGACAGCTACGTCCCGAAGACCCCCGTCCCCTCCGTGAACTCGCTGCTCGTGAAAAAAGTAATCGGAACGATCGACGCCGAACATCTCACCTACGTCGCATACGCGGTGCAGGGCGCGGCGAATTTCAATTCGGCGATTCTGCCGGACGATCTCTTCAACGACCGCGGCAAGGAGCCAATGCGGCTGGCCTCCAGCGAGTGCCTGACCACGTTCAAGGAGGTCAGCTCGATCTCCTGGGAGGAGATCTTTAAGGACCGGCCGGACGTTGAGGCGCTGCTGGAGCACTTCTCCTCCAACTCGATGGTGAACATGCGCCCGGTTCAACCGGTGACGATCTTTATCAGCAAAGACGACGACATTATTGATTACCGCCAGATCAGCGTGGCCGCGCGCAGGCTCGCGTTGGTGCCGGGCTGCGATGTCGAGGTGGTGACGCACTCGGGCCCGTCGCACCGGGACATGGTGCGCCGCGCCGTCGCGGACCAGAAGCCCTACGTCCCGGAGCTGTAGGCCAGCCATAGAACAATCGGTCTGTAAAGGGGTTTATTTTTTAGACTGGACTGTCTAAAGTGTGGTCCATGCCCTTTGGAGAATTCCCTGAACGTGTTAATGAATACGCCTCGCGCACGACGGCCGCGCTCGTCGTCGCGCTCGCACTGACCACCATTGTGGCGTGGTTCGTCGCGCCGGCGCTCGTGGCGCTGGCGCTGAACGCGCTGCTTTTTGCAGGGTTCGCCCTGCGTTTGTACGCCGGCCCGAAGTACTCCCTCTTCGGCCAGCTCTCCGTCCGCTACCTGGCCGGCGCCGCCTTCGGCGACCCCCACATCGTCTCGGGCGCGCCGAAGCAATTCGCCCAGGGGATCGGAGTTGCCTTCTCCCTCGTCGCCCTGATGTTCGCGGCGACCGGGCACACCGTCGCCGGCCAGGTCACGCTCTTGATGCTCGTCGCGGCGGCCTCGGCGGAGGCGTTCTTGGGCTTCTGCGCCGGCTGTTGGATCTACCGCCACGGCCAGAAGGCGGGAATCATCTCACCCGACGCCTGCGAGACCTGCGCGATCTAGGCTTGCCAGCGCGTAACATGTAAACATGACTGATCCGAATAACCAGCCCGAGATGCTCGGGGCCACCGGCGACGCGCAGGACCCGAACCTGGAAAAAGACCCCTCCGAATGGGTCAGCGGCGATGAGCCGATGACCGAGGCGCAAAAGTCCTACCTGGACACGCTGGCCAGGCAGGCCGGCGAGCAGATCCCGGCGAACCTGACCAAGGCCCAGGCCTCGGAGCAGATCAACCGCCTCAAGAAGCTCACCGGGAACTAACCCACACGTCGATCTCGGCGATGACGGGCTCGTTGCCGGCGTCGTCGATAAGCGTGCACGAGACGGTGACCAGCTCGCCGCCGGTCTCGCGGGTGATGAGGTCGAAGTCGGGCCACTGGGCGGAGGCGGTCACCGTGAGCCCGCCGGTGGATTTGCTGGGGTATTCCGCGCGCATGCCGCGCGGGATCCATCGGTGCGTGTCGGGAAGCGAGGCCTCGCACAACAGGCCCATGGCGGCCTCGGCGCCGTTGAGCGCGGCGATCACGTGGAAGGTGCCGATGTGGTTGTTCACGCCCCACCACTTGGCAATACGCAATGTGCAGTGGCTCCCGGGTACCAGCTCTTGTATCCGGGGCATCACTGTGCGGAAATATGGCGCCTCGAACCAGTAGAAGGCGGAAAACGCCCCGCGCTTGATGGGGGAGTCGGCGACCTGGTCCCACAGTTCGGCCATCCGGTTGCGGGGCGCGGACGAAGGCGTGTGCGTCACACTCAAGGATAGTATCGGTCGGCGCTCCTACGCGCCCTTCTTTTTGCCGCCCCGCTTGCGGTCCAGCGACGCCTTGAGTGCCTCCATGAGGTCGACCACGTCGGCGTCTTCTTCCTCGTCGGACGGCTTCTGACCGAAGGTCGCTTCGGTGTCGAGGGTGTCTCCCTGGGCAAGTTTGGCGTCGATAAGCTTGCGCAGCTCGATCTGGTAGTCGTCCTCGAACTCCTGCGGGGTGAAGTCGGAGGCGTAAGACTCGACGAGCTGGGCTGAAAGGTCGAGCTCCTTGTCGGAGATCTTGGCGCGAGATTTAGTGCCGGCGAAGTCGACGGCACGAAGCTCGTCGGGCCAGATCATGCCCTGGAGGATGAGCACCTTGCCGCTGACGCGCAGCACCCCGAGGCGCGTCTTCTGGCGAAGCGCGAATTGGACAACGGCGGTGCGGTCGGTCTTCTTCAGGGTCTCGCGCAGCAGCAGGTACGACTTCGGGGTCTTGCCCTCCGGCTCGAGGTAGTAGGACTTTTCCAGCAGGATCGGGTCGATCTGGTCGTTCGGCACGAACTGGACCACCTCGATCTCGTTGTTCTCGGCCTCCGGAAGCGCGTTGAAATCCTCCTTGTCCAGCACGACGGTGTCGCCGTCCTCCTCGTAGGCCTTGTCGATGTGCTTGTACTCGACTTCCTCACCGCAGACCTCGCAACGGCGCTGGTAGCGGATCCGCCCACCGTCTTTGTCGTGGACCTGGTGGAAGGAGATGTCGTGGTCCTCGGTCGCCCCGTAGGCCTTGACGGGGACGTTGACGAGACCGAATGTGATGGAGCCTGTCCAAATCGCGCGCATAGGATGAAGCTTATCCATTATCACGAGCGCAAGGAGGGCGCGTGAAGTTCCAGGTCGACGGCCGCAGCCTCAACGTCACGAGCCTGAACAAGGTGCTCTACCCGTCCACCGGCACGACGAAGGCGGACGTGATGCACTACTACCTCTCCGTCGCTGAGGTTATGATCCCCCAGGTCACGCGGCGCCCGGTGACCCGCAAGCGCTGGCCGGACGGGGTAGAGGGGGAGAGCTTCTTCCGCAAGGACCTCGAGGATTCGGCGCCGGAGTGGGTCACCGTCGGCGAGATCGAGCACTCGACCTCGGTGAATAGGTACCCGCTTGTCGACGCCCCCTCCACCCTCGCCTGGTTCGCCCAAGTCGCCGCCTTGGAGCTGCACACCCCGCAGTGGCGCTTCGCGCCGGACGGCTCGCACGCCAACCCCGACAGGATGGTGCTGGATTTGGACCCCGGGCCGGGTGTGACCATGGCGCAGACGGCGCAGGTGGCGCTGTGGTGCCGGGAGATCCTCGACGGCATGGGCATGGAGTGCGTGCCGGTGACGTCTGGGTCGAAGGGCATCCACCTCTACGCCGCGCTGGACGGCACTTACGACTCCGACACCGTGTCCAAGGTGGCGAAGGCGTTGGCCCGCGGATTGGAAGAGGACTACCCGGACAGGGTGACGTCGGTGATGAAGAAAACTTCGCGCGAGGGCAAGGTGTTTCTGGATTGGAGCCAGAACAATGGGTCGAAGACGACGGTGGCGCCGTACTCCCTGCGCGGGCGCGAGCGGCCCATGGTGGCGGCGCCGAGGACGTGGGAGGAAATCGAGGACCCTGCTCTTAAGCACCTGGACTTCGAGGAAGTCCTCGCGCGTGTGGAGGACGGCATTGACCCGATGGCGCCGCTGGGCGCGCCGGTCGTCGACAGGCTGGCCACCTACCGCTCCATGCGCGACCCGCGCAAGACCGCGGAGCCGGTCCCGCAGGAGGCACCGATGCTACGCGACGGGGAGCCGATCTTTGTCATCCAGGAGCACCACGCGCGCCGCCTGCACTGGGACGTGCGCATCGAGCACGAGGGTGTGCTGGTGTCCTGGGCTGTGCCGAAGGGGCCGCCAGAGGACCCGAAGGAGAACCGGTTGGCGGTGCAGACCGAAGATCACCCGGTCGAGTACGCCACCTTCGAAGGCACGATTGCCAAGGGAGAGTACGGCGCCGGCGAGATGAGCATCTGGGATTCGGGCACCGTGGAGATTGAGAAGTGGCGCGAGGGGGAGGAGGTCATCGCCGTGTTCCGCGGCAGTGGCGGGCCCCGCCGCTACGCGCTCATCCACACCAACGGGAAGAACTGGCTGATGAAGCTGATGGCAAAGCAGCCTAGTTCGCAGCCAAAGTCGCTGACGCCCATGCTCGCGACAATGGGTAGCGCGGGGGATTTGACACTGGGCGAGAAGGACGGGGTGCGCTACGAGTTCGAGATGAAATGGGACGGCTACCGCATCCTCGCGTTCGTGGACGGGGGCAAGGTCACGCTGCGCAGCAGGGCGGGCAAGGACTACACCCACCTGTTCCCCCACGCCAATGAAATCGCCGAGGTGCTTGGCGGCGACGGCGTGTTGGACGGCGAGCTTGTCGCCCTTGATGAGCAGGGGCGCCCCAACTTCTCGCTGCTGCACGCAGCGGACCGGGAAGGGTCCGACGCGGAGCTGCGCTACATGGCGTTCGACGTGCTGGAGGTCGGAGGGCGCTCGATGGTGGGGGAGGCGTACACGGGGCGTCGAGAAGCTATGGAGGCATTGGAGGAGACAGAGCATGTGGCGATCCCGCCGAGGTTTACCGGTTCCTTCGAAACGGCGGAGCAGGCGAGCCGCACGCTCGGCCTGGAGGGGGTGATGGCGAAGCGGGCGGACTCGGTGTACACCCCGGGCGAGCGCTCGAGAGCCTGGCTGAAGCTGAAGACACAGCTGCATCAGGAGGTGGTTGTCGTGGGCGTGAGGACCGGCAAGCGCGCAGTATCGTCGCTGCTCGTGGCGGTGCCCAACGCCGACGGTGAGTTGACCTATGCCGGGCGGGTGGGCACCGGTTTCAGCGCCGCGCAGTTGAGAGACATCGAGAAAAAGTTGCGCGCAGCTGAGCGCAAAACCCCGCCAATTGAAGTGCCGGATTCGGACGCGAAGGACGCGTGGTGGGTCACGCCGAAGTTCGTGGCCGAGGTGCAGGTGGCTGGCAAAACCGGTGGCGGCAGCCTGAGGCAGGCGTCGTGGCGCGGCTGGCGCGAGGACAAGGAACCGGCCGACGTTCGCTGGGAGATGTGAGCGTGTCGCCCGAGAACATCCTGCTGCGGTTGCCGCGCGAGCAGGAGAGCCAAGTGCGCGCAATCTACACCGAGTTGGCGCGCCGCGGTTTCCCGGAGCAGAGTCAGCGCCCGCACGTGAGCGTGACATTCGCTCCGACGATGGACCGGCGGGTGGTGGGGGAAGCCGCGGTGGTACTGCCGCCGTTGCTGCCCGCGCGGATGGAGCGGGTGGGCACCGTGGTGTTCGGCACCAAGAGCAAGCAAACGGTGGCCTGGCTGCTTGAGGCCTCTGACGAGCTGGAGGTCGCGGCTCGCCGGGTGAGCGCGATGAACCCCGACGGGCGCGGTCCGAGGTGGATCCCGCACCTGACGATGGGGTTGCGCATCCCGAAAGCGATCGTTCCCGGGTACATCGAAGCGCTGGCGGAAGCGACCAGCCCGCACCTTACGTCGATTACTGCGCAACGGGCCGCCTTTTACCAACCCGGCCTCGGCGCCGAGCTCGTGCTTTAGAATGGGGGGCGTGGGTACCCGTTACCGCTTCGATCTCCCCAACGACGACTGGTTCATCGGTGAGGCCCCGTCCGGTTACGACTTCATCGTTGCGCGAGCCGGAGACTTCCCGGCGTTCCGCCCCAACATCGGCGCCACCACGATCGGCGTCGGGGCGGGCACGCCGCTGGCCGAAGTGATGGCAAGTTCCGCCAACTCCACCGCCTCGAGCTCCGAGAACCTGAGCGTGGGTGAGGAGGCGATCAACGACGACGGCACTGTCGGCCGCCAGACACTGAGCTTCGCCGTCGCTTCCCCGCACGGCGCGCTCGAGCTGACGCAGTACCAGGTCTTCTACCGGCTTCCCGATGATGCGGGTAGCGCGGGAGAGGAACACGTGCTGTGCGTTGTCATGTCGGCTCAGACGCGCAACGCGGGTGAGCTGTACGACGACTTCGACGCGTTCTTGGACACCCTGCGCTTCGAGGACGCGACGACGTAGCGCCATGAGATTCGGGGAGCTGGCCGCCGATGTCGTCGTCATCGGCGCCGGGCAGGCTGGGTTGTCCGCCACTTTCCACCTGAAGCGCCGTGGCGTGGACCACCTCACCCTCGATGCCTCGACCGCGCCGGGTGGAGCGTGGCTGCAGAGCTGGGACACGCTTACCGTCGAGAGCCTGAACAGCATTTTCGGACTTCCGCTTTCCGTGCCCCGTCTCTCGCCGCGGAGGAGAAAGCTTCCACCGCGGTCCCCGCCTATTTCGCGGACTTCGAGCGGCGCATGTTTCTGAATATCCTGCGTCCGGTGAGAGTTCTCACCGTGCGCAAAAGCGGCGGGGAGTTCCTGGTGGACAGCACCGCGGGCCGTGTACGCGCCCGCGCGGTAATCAACGCAACCGGAACCTGGGACAATCCGCTGCGCGCGGACTATCCAGGACAGGGCAGCTTCGCGGGCCGCCAGATACACACCCGCGATTACCAGGGCCCGGAGGAATTCGCGGGGCAACGCGTCGGGGTTGTCGGCGCCGGTATTTCAGCGCTGCAGCATCTCGAGGAGATTTCGCGGCACGCGGAGACGTTCTGGTACACCCGACGAGAGCCTGAGTTCAGTGCGCGTTTCGACGGGCGCGGGGTGGAGGAGCGCGTGGCGGGAAGCGTAGTGCGCGGCGAGCCCGCGCGCTCGGTGGTGTCCTACACCGGGCTCAACCCAAGCACTGACTATGTCGTGGTGGCTCGCCAGCGTGGGGTGCTCAGACGCCGGGAAATGTTCACGTCGATCGTGCCCGAGGGGGTGGTGGCGGCCGATGGTTCGGTGACCCCGCTCGACGCGCTGGTGTGGGGCACGGGCTTCAGGCCGTCGATAAGCCATCTTTCGCCGCTCGGTCTGGTCAATGAGCGCGGCGGCGTGGCCGTCAATGGAACCGCGGCGACGTCGGAACCGATGGTTCATCTCATTGGTTTCGGCCCGTCGCAGTCGACGGTGGGGGCAAACCGCGCCGGCCGGGAGGCGGCGGTCAGTCTGCGGCGGGTGCTCGGCGAGAAAAAGTGACGGACTTGTGCTGTTATGAACGCATGCTGAAGAAGATTGCCGCTGGCGCGCTGGCGCTTAGCCTCACCGCCGTCCCTGTCGCCCACGCCAGTCGAGCTCGTCACCCAACTCCTCCGCGCCGTCTACGGGCAACGTTTCCGGACCGATCTACCGCGCCGTGGCCGGTGTGGGCGCCGACGCGCAGAGCGTCAACTTCTCTTGGCGCTCCGCCTACGCCGGTGCCGAGTTCGTGCGCTACTACCCGGTGAGCGAACCTACCGCAGCTCAGCAAGTTCCTTCGCGTGAGGCCGATTACGGTGCCATCGCGTACCTGTCCCTCTTCGCCGAGGTTCACGACCTCACCCCGGGTGTGACATACGAGTACCAGATCGGCTCGGACGACGGCGGGTGGAGCAAGCCCGAGACCTTCACTATCGATGACGGGGACGACAACTGAAAGTTCGTCGCGGTGACGGACGCACAGATCGGCGTCGACCTCAAGGTCGCCGAGCAGGCGGTGAACTGGCGCCAGACCGCAGCCAACGCCGCCGCTGCCGCCCCCGACGCCTCGATGTTCCTCTCCCTGGGCGACCAGGTCGAGGGGTGGGGTGACCTGATCGGCTCCGACGGCCAGTACAACGCCTTCTTCTCAGCACCGCAGCTGCGCAACTTCCGCTTCGCCGCTATCCCGGGCAACCACGAGACCTACCCCTCCGAACTGAGCACCCGCCACTTCAAGGAGCATTGGAACCTGCCGAACGAGCTGGGCGACACCTCCAACTACTTCTTCGAGCAGAACAACGCTCTGTTCATCGCGCTGAACTCCAACAACAAAGACGACGCTGGCCTGGAGCAGCAGGCTCAGTTCGTGCGCGACACCGTTGCCTCCCACGGCGGCGACAAGGACTGGGTCATCGTGCTCGACCACTTCGCGTTCCACTCCCACGGTGGCCGCTACACATCCAGTGACATCGTCCGCATGCGCAACAAGCTCAACCCGGTCTTTTCCGAGGCTGGCGTTGACCTGGTTCTCAACGGCCACGACCACATGCACAACCGCTCGTACCTGATGAACGGCCTGACCCCGAAGGTGCCCGAGGCCCCCGCCGCCCCGGGCGACGTGCTTACGAAGGACAAGGGCGAGACGCTCTACCTCACGCTCAACACCGCCGGCGGCGGCAAATTCTACGACTACCAGGGCAACGACGGCAAGGAGTACCCGGGCATGACGCTCGCCGAATCGCGCGAGCGCGGGCTGAACCAGCCGACCATCGCGTTCTGGGACCAGGACTACACCACCGACTACTCCGTGGTGAACGTCAGCGACGACAAACTCAACATCCGCAGCGTCGACTCGGCCGACGACTCGCTAGTTGACGACGTCACGCTCGTACGCTCCGGGGCGACCGCAAAGCCCAGTGACGAGAAGCCGAATGTGCCCGCAGAGGAGTCTTCGTCACAGGCCGTCATCGGCGTTGGTGTCGCGGCGGTGCTGACCGGCATTATCGGCGCCATCGTGGCCAACTTCCCCCAGATCCGCTCCGCCGTTGAGCAGTTCGCGGCACAGTTCGGCATTCAGATTTAGTCGCGCCGCGGCAGGGTGGCGTCGATAAGCTTGCTGGCCCCGAGTGGAAGCGGGCGGTCGGAGCCCGCGAGCACGATGTTGCCATACGCGCGGCCGTCGAGCATATCCTGCTTGGCGACGGCCGCGACATGCGCAAACACCTCACGCATGCCCGCGAGCTCGGCGCGGGCCTCGGGCAACCCATGCCGGTCGCCGACGTTGGCGATGTAATGCCCCCCGGGTTTCAACGCCGCGTGTGCCGCTCGGAAGAATTCGACCGTAGTTAGGGGTCGCGGCGTGGCTGGGCCGGCGAAGACGTCTCGCACAATGACGTCTTGGGACCCCGCTGTCAGAGCGTGGGTGTAGGCGCGGGCCTCCGCGACCACGATCGGGACCGCGGGCTCGAATGCCCAGCGCACGAGGTCCGCTAGCGCTCCGTCGACCTCCACCGCGGTGTGCTCGCCGCCCCAGCGCTGGTGGAAATAGGACGGCAGCACGCACGCCGCCGCGCCCAGGTGGGTGCTGGTGAAGGAGCTGCCGTCACCAGCTTCGGCCACGACATCTGCTATCCACTCCATGTAGTCGTACGTGAGCACTTCGGGGGCGCCGAGGACGATATACGAAGAGGGGACGTCGTTGACCTCGAGGGTGAACCCGCCGTCTCGCAGCGGATCCTCGATGATGCTGGCGGTTCCCGTGTCGATGGGGTACGTGCCTTCGATGCGTTTCTTTGGCATCCGGGGTTTTCGCATAGAGGGGAATTCCGTTCGATGGCTAGCCGCTGTCAGGAAGACGTCAGAGCATTTAAGGAAGGATCTTCCCAGCAAAAACACGCTGAGGTCTTCCGGTTAACGCAGCGTCTTCTTGCTTCGAGAGCCGGGCCACCGGCGGCTAGGCCAATTCCGTGAGTGTGGCTTAGAGTTCATCATCCCAAAAATGCCTTATCGGATAGGGTGGCGCCCTTGACCGCCGCGAATTGGGCGATGAGGTCGCGCACGGTGAGTTTCTGTTTCTCCGTACCCGACGCCTCCCAGACGATGTCACCCTCGTGCATCATGATCAGGCGGTTGCCCACGCGGATAGCCTGCTCCATGTTGTGGGTGACCATCAGCGTTGTCATTCCGCCTTCCTCCACGATCGAATGCGTCAAATTAGTCACCAGGTCGCTGCGCTCGGGGTCGAGCGCGGCCGTGTGCTCGTCGAGAAGCATGACCTTGGGGTTGGTGAACCCGGCCATGAGAAGTGACAGCGCCTGTCGCTGGCCTCCCGAGAGCAGGCCTACCTTGTGTTCGAGCCGGTTCTCCAGACCCAGTTCCAGCGTGGCGAGGCGTTCCCGGAAGAACGAGCGGCGGGACTGCGTCAGGCAGCGCCCCAGGCCCCGGCGTTTGCCGCGCAAATAGGCCAGGGAGAGGTTTTCCTCGATAGTCAGGTTTGGGGCGGTGCCCGCGAGAGGATCCTGGAAAACCCGGCCGATGAGTTTCGCCCTGGAGTGTTCTTTCTGGGAGGTGACATCGCGGGCATCAATAAGCACGCTGCCCGCGTCCGGGCTGAGGCGGCCCGCGACGATGTTCAGGAGCGTCGATTTGCCCGCGCCGTTGGAGCCGATGACGGTGACAAAGTCACCTTCGGCGAGCGTGAGGTTCACGCCTTTGAGCGCGACGCGCTCGTTCGCGGTACCGGCGAAGAAGGTCTTGCGGACGTCGCGGATCTCAAGCATGAGCCTTCCCCTTTGCTCGGGAGGTTAGTTTGGGCAGAAGCAGTGCGGCGACCACGAGCACAGCCGAGACCAGTTTCATATCGTTCGGGTCGAGGCCGACCTGCAGAGCGAAGAAGATGATCAGGCGGTAGGCGACAGCGCCGACGACAACCGCTGCGATGGCTTGCAGCAAGTGGCGCTGTCCGACGATCGCCTGGCCCACAATGACGGAGGCGAGACCGACGACGATGAGGCCTATGCCCATCGAGATGTCCGCGAAACCCTGGTACTGGGCGACCAGCGCGCCGGTCAAACCGACAAGGCCGTTCGACAGGGCAAGCGTGATGATCTTGGTTGCGTCGGTGCCGACACCAAAGGAGGTAATCATCGGGCCGTTGTCACCGGTTGCGCGGATGGCCAGGCCGAGGTCCGTGGTAAGGAACCAGTACACGAGCAGGATGAGCAGGGTTGCGACGGCGGCGAGGATGCCGACACTAACCCAGGTGCCCAGCAGCTTTGACTCTCGTAGCGGCGTGAAAAGTGTCGTCTCGCGCAGCATGGACAGGTTCGCCCCGCCCATGATGCGCAGGTTGATCGACCACAAGCCGATCTGGGTCAAGATGCCGGCGAGCAGCCCGTCGATACCGCCCTTCGTGTGTAGCAGGCCGGTAATGACACCAGCGAGAAACCCGGTGAGAAAACCGGCGAAAGTGGCAACGAACGGGTTAATTCCGTTCGTTATCAGGATGGCGGCGGTGCCGGCGCCCGTCGTGAAGCTTCCGTCCACCGTGAGGTCCGCAAAGTTGAGGACGCGGAAAGTCAGGTAGACGCCGAGCGCCATCACCCCGTAGATGAGTCCGAGTTCGAGAGCTCCGAGCATTGCGGTTAGACGCGTTCGGCCTGGTCGAGGATGTCCTGCGGGATGGTCACGCCCTGGGCCTCGGCAGCGTCCTCGTTGACGTAGTACGCGAACTCGCTGGCGGTCTCCACAGGCATTGTTGCAGGGTCCTCACCGTCGCGCAGGATGCGGATCGCCATCTCACCGGTCTGGCGGCCGAGCTCGAAGTAATCGATGCCGATGGTGGCCACGGCCCCGCCCTCGACGGTGCCAGCCTCGGCGCCGATGACCGGGGTCTTAGCTTCTTCCGCCGCCTGAATCAGCGACGAGATCCCCGAGACCACCATGTTGTCGGTGGGGACGTAGAACGCGTCGACATCGCCGAGCGCGGCGACGGCCTGCGGGATCTCACCCACGCTAGTGATGGTCTGCGTCTTGACGGTCATGCCGCGGCCCTCGGCCTCCGCGGTGGCCTCGTCGACCTGGATCTGGGAGTTGACCTCTCCGGAGGAATAGATGATGCCGATGGTCGAGGCGTCCGGGACCAGCTGCTCGATGAGGTCGAACTGGTCCGCCAGCGGGGTCTTGTCGGAGGTACCCGTGACGTTGCCACCTGGCGATTCGAGGGACTCGACCAGCTGCGCCTCGACCGGGTCGGTCACCGAGGTGAACAGCACGGGGATGTCGGCGATGTTTTGCGCCATGGCCTGCGCGGCCGGGGTGGCGTTCGCAAGCACCAAATCGAGGTCCTGCGCGGTGAACTGCTGCGCAATGGTCAGTGCAGTGGCCTGCTCGCCGTTGGCGTTCTGCTCCTCCCACTTGACGTCGATACCGGCATCTGCGAATGCCTGTTTGAAACCTTCCGTTGCTGAATCGAGGGCGGGGTGTTGGACTAGCTGGGAGATGCCGATGGAGTAGGGCTCTTCGCCTGCATCGGGCTTGGAGGAATCGGCATTGGAGGAACCGGACTCGGAGGAACAACCGGCGAGGGCGAGGGTGGCAGCGGTGAACACTGCGGCGGTGATGCGGATGCGGCTCGTACGGAACACGGGGTCAATCCCTTCAGTCGGGGGCTACAGAATACGTAGAGCGTAAATGAGACATGTCCGCAATGTGGGAACTTTGTTCCAAAAATATCGACGGGTGTACCCGCTGCGTATAGTCGGGAGCGCAAACACCCCTGCACACGAGGAGCACTCCATGGCACAGACCGTCCCGTATCTCTCGTTCCACGGCAACGCAACTGAAATGTTCGGCTACTACCATTCCATCTTCGGCGGCGAGCTCAAGATCATGACCTACGGCGAGCAGATGAACAATGGCGCCGAGTTCCCCTTCGAGGCGCCGCGCTACGCAGTCGCGCACGGCACGTTGACCGGAGTCTTCAACCTCGCCGGCGGCGACGACCTGGAGGATAACTCCGGCGTGCTCAACCGAGGCGACTTCTCCTTCGTCGTCGAGGTCGATTCAGTGGATGAGGGCAACCGCATCATCGAGGCGCTGACGCGGGACGGCGGCCGGGTGACGATGCCATTCATGCAGGCTCCGTGGGGTGACCACTATGGCCAGTGCGAGGACAAGTACGGCATGGCCTGGCACGTTTCTACCGCCGCCTAATCAACCTCTTAGTCATCCCACGTCCTGGTCCGAGCGAACCCGGTGGCGATTGCGGCACCGGCGAGGATGACGATGGCGGGCAGCCACATCGAGTTGCTCATGGCCCGGGCGAAGGCGTCGTCGCCCGCGCCGGGGCCCATGTGGCGGTTGAGCTGCGCCGTCATCAACGTGGCAATGGCGGCGGAGCCGATGACCGCGCCCACTTGACGCACGGTGTTGTACACAGAGGAACCCGCACCTGCAAGCCGCGGGTCGAGGTTGCGCGTGGCGATCATCGACAACGGCCCCCACATCATCGAGTTGCCCAACCCGCTGACTACCGAGATGGCGAGCAGCCAGTTCGGGTTGACGGCCGAGTTGGTGATCAGCGCCATGAGCACGATCGACACTCCGGTCAGCGCAAGGCCGGCGATAGCGAACGGCTTCGGCGGCATCGTGTTCGTCAGCTTGCCGACGTACGGGGCAAGCGCCCCGGACACCACACCCGCCGGCAGAATGAGCAGCGCCGCGTGGGTGGGCGAAAAGCCCCGGGCCTGCTGGATGTAGATCATCCACGGGATGATGTAGGTGGAAATCGCGAAACCGACGGTGAAGACAGCCAAGGCCGCCAGGGTGTAGTTTCTGTCGCTGAACAGTGACGGGGGCACCAGAGGTTCTCCTGTCATGTGGCGCTGCCAAACGGCGAACCCGGCGAGGAAGGCCAGGCCCGCGCCGATGAGCGCCCACGCCGGCCAGGACCACTCCAGGCGCTCCGCCTCCTGAATACCGAAGATGAGGCAGAACATACCGATGGCGCTGATCACCACGCCAGCCCAGTCGAAGGACCTAGCGGTGTTATCGAGCTTCGGCACGAAGCGCAGGGCGAGAACGAGACCGTTGATGCCGATGGGGACGTTGACGAAGAAGATCCACGCCCAGCCGGCGGCGTCGACAAGCAAACCGCCGAGAAGGGGTCCCGTGATCGTGGCGACACCCGCAGTCGCACCCCACACGCCCATCGCGCCCCCGCGCTCGCGCGGTGAGAAAGTGCGGATCATCACACTCATTGTCTGCGGGGTTACCATCGCTCCGCCGAGGCCCTGAAATGCGCGGGCCACGATGAGGGCTTCGATGTTGTGAGCTAATCCGCAAGCGAGCGACGATACCGTGAACAGGGCCAGTCCCGCGAGGTAGAGAGTGCGCGGGCCGAAGCGGTCGCCGAGCCTGCCCGTGATCAGCAGGGGGACCGCGTAGGCGAGGAGGTAGGCGCTATTGACCCAGATGACCGCGTTGTAGGAGGCGTCGAACGCTGCGGTGATGGCGGGGATGGCGACGGCGACAACGGTCGAATCGACGAGGATCATGAAAAAGCCGATCATCATCGTCCACAGTGCGGGCCACGGCTAGGTTTCTGAATTCACCAGGGCGACTTTACGCCGGTGGTCTCAGCGGCGGAGCTGGGCGTGTTTGCTGGGGTGGAAGAGCGCGGGATCCTCATTCAGCGTGTCGTAGATGGCGGAAGGCCGCCACGCTCGCAAGGCAGAGTCGTAGTCGCGGGCAGCGTCGGCGAGGAAGAGCGCCACTTGCTCGATCACCGGGGGTTCCAACGTGGGGCACGAGTTTACCTCGTAGACGACCAATCCACCCGTTGTCGTGTTTTCACCGATGTCCACGCCACCGATCAGGGTGCCGCACGCCCGCGACGCTTTCTCCGCCAGGGAGGCGATCTCGGCGGTGAGCGGGCACATTGCAATACCGCCACCTGCGCGGACGTTTGTGATCCAGCCGCCGTCGGGGGCGTAGCGGTACATGGCGAACACGGGGTGATGGTTGACGGTGTAGACCCTGATATCGCGCCCTGGGTTGTTGATGTAGGGCACCGCGTAATAGCTTGCGGGCGCATTTTTTAGCTTATCGACGGCCACCCTGGCGTCAGCGGGATTGTCGATAAGCGTAAGCCCTTCGCCGCCGAAACCGGAAACTGGTTTCATCACGCTCCGCCCCGTCTCTTGCAGCCACCTTTCGAGGGCGTCCGGGTCACGGCCGGTGATGACGGGGTAGCCCGCGATACCGTGCGACGCTAGATGGGCGCTACACACAGCTTTGTCCTGGGCGCGAAAGAGCGTCAGGGCGTGGTTGATTACAGGGATGCCGGCGGCGGCGAACGCGTCGAGGTGGGCCATACCGAGCAGCAGGAGGTCGTCGAGCACCCAGCCCAAGACGAGGCTCGGGTTGAGCTCTATCCCGGCTACGGAAAAGCCAATTGCGTTGTCATCCATTCCCACTGTGAGATCGTGCGGGTGAACGCGGACGACGGAAACTCCGAGCGCGCGCAGGGCGGGGAAAAGGATGTCGTGGTCCTCGTCATCAAGGTCGTCTCCTAAAACCAAAATGAGGGGCTGCCCAGGGAGGGGGGTTCCGTCGAAACGGCTCAACATATAAGAAAAATATCATATATCTAGGTGGGGTGCTGGTGGTTTGGTTGCGAAAAAGACCGGCCCCCTTGTGTGGACCGGTCTCTTGTCTAACGGGTTGCGGGGATTAGAACGGGAAACCCGGGATGGGCGCCGGTTTTGTAGCTCAACTAGTGGTGTGCCTTAGAAGGGGAAACCGGCGGACGCCTGCGAAACCTGCGCCATCTAGTCCAACGGAACCAGAACCAGCGGCTCGGAGGGGGCCTCGGCGGCCCCGCCTGCTTCGGCAGTGATCATGAACTCCGAGGCATCCCGGAAGCCCCCCACCTCGACCTGCGTGTGGTCAGTGACATCAGCGGGACCCATGGAACCCAGCGAGCGGGCGCCATCGGAGGTGCTAACCCACATCTGGTACACGGTGCCCTCTGGGGGAGGTGGCACATTGTCGAGCTCGAGGCGGGCGACGTCTCCGCCTGGTTCAAGCGTGATCGTCAACGTCCCATCAGCCACGTTAGCGGCGTACACTTCGGCCTGCTCCTGGGTTGGGTTGAACGCGACCCACGCCCCCGCGCCAACCACTATCGCCGCGGCCGCGGCTGCGCCGAAGAACCACGGCGCGCGCGTGCTGCGCGGCTCATGGGAGCGTTGGGCCACTTCGCGGAGAAGCCGCTTGCGCAACCCAGCGGGTGCTGGGGTGGCCTCTGGTGCGGACACGGCGGCCAGGGTATCGCGGTGGATCGCGAGCCAGTGGTCGAACTGCGGCGACCTCGTCGCCTCAGGCCAGCGCGAACGCGCCTCATCCTCGCTCAGCGCCGAGGTTGCCACCAGCGCGGCGATTCCCTCGACATCCGCTGGTGCGGAGTCAGAACTGTTCATTGCCCAGACACCTCCTCAGGCCGGCGAGAGCTTTACGGATCCTGGATTTGACGGCGCTTGTCTCAATCCCCAGCGTAGAGGCGATCTCACTGTGGGTAAAACCCTCGAAGTACGCCAAGGAGAGCGCCTCCTTCTGGCGTTCTGAGATGGCCTCCATGCAGTCGCGCACGGTGCGGCGGGCCTCATTGAGTGCCGCGATGTCTTCCCCACTGGGGTGCGACTCGGGTGGGGTGCGTTGGGCGTCGAGACGCTCGCGCGCTCGTCCCGCCTCGATGCGGCGAACCGTGTCGACGGCGCGGCGATGCACCAACGACATGATCCAACCGGCGGCAGAGCCGCGCACCGGGTCGAACGCAGCCGCGCAGTCCCACACGTTGAGCCACGCGTCGTGGGCGACATCCTCAGCCAGCGCTGGATCCCTGACGACACGCAGCGCGATGCCGTAGGCGCGCGCGGAAAAAAAAGTCGTAGAGCTCGGCGAATGCGGCGCGATCGCCGGCGGCTCAGAGCTGGATTAAATCCTCGGCCACGTCATGCGCCACTCGGGGCGCTGCCTCTTTCACTTCGAAATCCTCGTGCTCATCGTGTGAGTAAGCATAAGGTCACCTTTAACTGTGCTACCCCCGCTCGGGGGTGTGGTGAAACGCGTGGGTATCCACGTTGACGCCGGCAACGAACACACACTGCAAGGCTTCCGTGGCAACACACAGCTACGGGGCGAGACACTACATCTTGAAAAGGACTCAATGCTATGAGCATCACCTCGTCTGTGCGACGCGCATCCATCTCCCTCACTGTTGCAGCCGGCGCTGCAGCACTCGGCATCGGCACCGCCGCGGCAGCCCCCGCACCTTCCCCGATTCCGCAACCCACCCTGGGCAACGTCCAGTTCGCGGGTGCGCTTCCGGAGCAGATCGCTACTAACGGCAACGCTGCAGCCACCGCGGCGAACGCAATTGCCCTGGGCGTGTCCGTCGATGGCGGCCGCGCGGTCGCCAACGCAACCAACTTTTCCGGCCCCGCGGCCATCGCCGTCGGCCCGGCCTCTCACGCCGAGGCGTGGGGCGTGAACCCGGGCCTGGCGATCGCGGTTGCTGGCCCGAACAGCACCGTTCGCGTTTCCGGCACCGAGCCGACCCAGTGCTCCGGCGAGTGGGGCCTGGCGGGCGACTTCCAGACCCTGACGGGCTGCGTGGTCTACATAACCCCGAACGGTGCGGTTAACGTTCCGCTGGATTCCCGTCCGCTGCTGAACTCCTCCCGCTAAGAATCCCCACCCAGCTCGCGGGTGAGCCGGGCGTGGAACGAGTTTGTGAAATCGTTCATGCCCGTGATCTCCACCGTCTTGCCGTAGCGCTCGTACTTCGCTTCAATCGCGTCGAGGGCGGCGACGGTGGAGGCATCCCAAATGTGTGAGCGGGACAGATCAATCACAACACGGTCCGGATCGCTCGTGTATTCAAACGCCGTGGTCAGGTCGTTGCTTGACGCGAACAGCAACTGCCCGTCGACGAAGTAGCGGGCGGTTTCGGCGTCAGATTCGCGGCGGACTGAAAAGAGGTGGGACACCCGCCGGACGAACATCACGGATGCTGTGAGAACGCCGACGATCACGCCGATGGCGAGGTTGTGCGTTGTCACGACAACCGCGACGGTGACAGCCATGACGAACGTCTCGCTGCGTGGCATCCGCCTCAGCGTTGCGGGTGAGACCGAGTGCCAGTCGAACGTGCCCACGGACACCATGATCATCACGGCGACGAGAGCCGCCATCGGGATTGTCGCGACCACATCGCTGAGCGCAACGATCAGGATGAGCAGG
Source organism: Corynebacterium sanguinis (assembly GCF_007641235.1). Classification (NCBI taxonomy): domain Bacteria; kingdom Bacillati; phylum Actinomycetota; class Actinomycetes; order Mycobacteriales; family Corynebacteriaceae; genus Corynebacterium; species Corynebacterium sanguinis. The sequence continues at coordinate 2,280,931 of NZ_CP038157.1, read as the reverse complement.
AAGACACCCGCAAGCAACGTCGAGATCCTCGTGCGCGCCCCGGAGACCTTGACGTTAATCATGGTCTGGCCGATCATTGCGCAGCCGCCCATGCCGCCAAAGAGGCCGGAGGCGATGTTGGCCACGCCCTGTCCCCACGATTCGCGGGTCTTGTCGGAATGCGTGTCGGTGATGTCGTCGACAAGCTTGGCCGTCATGAGAGATTCCATGAGTCCGACGAGCGCGAGGCCGAGGGCGTAGGGGGCGATGATCCGAAGCGTCTCGAGTGTCAGTGGAATGTTCGGAATGAACAGCTCCGGCAGGCTGCGCGGTAGCTCTCCCTGGTCGCCGACGGTAGGCACGTTAAGGGCGAACACCAGCACAATCGCCGTGACGACCACAATGGAGACCAGCGGCGCGGGAATGGCCGTGGTCACGCGCGGCAACAGCACGAGGATGGCCAAGCCAAGGGCGACGAGCGGGTAGACGGCGAGGGGGACGTCGATAAGCTGCGGCAGCTGCGCCATGAAGATGAGAATCGCCAGCGAGTTGACGAAGCCGACCATCACACTGCGCGGAATGAAGCGCATCAACTTAGCCACACCTAGTGCGGCAAGCACGATTTGAAAAAGGCCGCCGAGCAAAACGGTGGCGACCAAGTAATCCATGCCGTACTCGCGCGCCACCGGCGCGACGACGAGCGCAATCGCCCCGGTCGCCGCCGAAATCATCGCGGGCCGCCCGCCGACAACCGCGATGGTGATGGCCATGATCACCGACGAATACAGGCCAACCTTCGGGTCCACTCCGGCGATGATGGAAAAGGAGATCGCTTCGGGAATCAGCGCGAGCGCGACTACCAGCCCGGCAAGCACCTCGCGCAGCAGCGTGCGTGGATCGCGCACGGCTTCGCGTATCGACGCCTGCCCGCGGTAGCGGACGCGGTCATCGGTGGTCGCCGTGCTGAGCGGGGGATTCGTCATCGGATTTCCTGGATCGGTCTGGCGGCTGCGGACTACCCAACTTTAACTGCGGCCTCGCTGGTTTCGATAAACGAAGGCGCTCCATGCCCGTGCAGCCACCCTGGACCCGACGGAGATCCGTGTCGGCGAACATCCTCGTCGCGCTCGAGCACTAGCGTTACTGCACATCGACAGCGAGCGGTTCCCTGACTCGGGGCGGGCCGATGGGGCAACGATGGATCGGATTGCCACCACATCGTCTCCGGGTCAACGGTGAGGGTCACCCACTTGCCCACGAGTGGTCCCCACTGTGCGGAGTCATCATGGTACTCGCTGTGTTCTCCGAGAAAGAGCTGATCCGTCGTTCGAGTAACCGAACCCCCGCCAGATTGCATCGCGGCGATTGGGGTCGGCGCGTCGAGCTGCAGGACGTAGTAGACGTTCGGAGCCGGCTCGCCGTTCATGACCTCCGTGGTAGAAAGCGCGAGCACCGTTCCCGTGAACTGGGTACCCGCCGGGGTTGCCGCGGCAGCAGGCGGCTGCGTCGGTGCGACACCGAGCGAGGCGAGGCCGGAGCGGTCGGTGGAGTCTTTCCTCTGGATCTCGTACTGATCTCCCCCAAGGCCCCGGGTCGTTACTTGCCTGCCCGTGGGGACAACTGTGGTGCCCTCCGGGGCGTAGAGCTTCGAGGTGCTCATCGGCTGCACGGATTGGCCCACAGTCTCCCACAGGCCCTGGCCGCTGTTTGAGGCGTAGACCCAGGAACGGGACCCGCCCACACCGGCCGCGCCGTGCACGGGGTAGGAGGAGCCCAGCAAGGGTGTCACACCGGTTAGCGCGGTAGCGAGGTACACGCGGCTGAATGCGGGGCGTTGACCGTGACCACCATGTCCGGCTCGTTGTCGCCGCTAGCTTCCACGATGGCGCAGGAGTGCGTCCCGTCGGGCGCGAAGCGGGAGCTGGGGTCCGCAGAGTACGGCCCGAGAGAATCCAAGATCCCGGAAAATGCTGTCTTTCGAGCGCTCAGGTTTTCCGTCTCCGACGGGCTCCGGGGTCGGCGCGGCCGCGTTCGACGCTCCGTTGGCGAGGTCGTCGGGGTGAGGTACGTGGGTGGTTATGGTAACCGTCCCGCGCTACGATGTCGCGCCAGCGCACCCGGTGAGAACAACGCAGAAAGCGGTGACGGTGGCGGCTGCAGTGGTGCGCCTCATGAGCTCTACGACCTTTTGCTGATCCAGATATCTATGTCTGCGGTGACGGCTGTCGTGCCCGCGTCGTCGACAAGCGTACATGCGACGGTGACCAACTGCCCGCCACTGTCGCGGGTGATTGTGGAGAAGTCGGGCCACTGTGCCGCAGCTGTGACGGTGAGGCCCCCGGTGGACTTCGCCGGGTAATCCGCGTGCATGCCGCGCGGAATCCAACGGTGCGTCGGCGGCACGGTGGCCTCTGCCAATAGACCCATCGCGGCCTCAGCACCGTTGAGCGCGGCAATCGCGTGGAAAGTTCCGATGTGGTTGTTCACGCCCCACCACTTCGGGATGCGGACGGTGCAGTGGCTGCCCGGGACGAGTTCCTGGATCCGGGGGAGCACAGTCCGGAAGTAGGGTGCCTTGAGGGCGTAGAAGGCCGAAAACAACCCGCGTTTGACGGGAGAAGCCGAGACCCTTTCCCACAGTTTCGCAATCTGGTTCGGTGTGGCGGCGTGCGCGGTGAAAGTCATGGGGGAAATGCTAGCAGCCGGAAACCATCGGCAACGAGGAAAACAGAAGCAAAATTGTCAGGAAGCCCACATTTTTTCGCGATACGCTCGTGATGTCGATATCCGCAATAAGCGATCCTACCTAGGTGTCACGGATGTCGCGTGGACACAACGAAAGGAATAAAAAATGTTCTCCAGGAAATGTGCTGTGACGGCCGCCATCGCTTCTGCTGCCGTACTCGGGTATGCGGCGGTGACATGGAACCGCGAGAAGGAGCAAGAAGTGAAGCAGGCGCGCAAGGAGGCGTCGGTGCCGTGGAGTGCGGCCGCAGCCGAGCTCGCGATCGACGAAAGTGCTGTGGGAACGGTGCTAGATTCCGAGGTTCTCGAGACAGAGAAGATCATCTCCGCGCCGAACGGGTCCAAAACACTGCTCGTCACCTACGGCGCCCGCAACGCGCACGGCAGCCCGATCAAGGTAACCGGGCTAGTGACATTCCCCGAGGGGGAGGCGCCGGAAGGAGGCTGGCCCGTGCTGAGCTACGCCCACGGCACCACGGGCATTACCAAGGAGGCGGCACCCTCGACAGCGATCGGCACCCACCCCGACCACGAGGCGTTTACCCTGGTCGTCGATTCCTACCTGCAGACGTGGCTGGACAAGGGCTTCGCCGTGATCCAGCCGGATTATGTGGGCCTGGGCACCTCCGGCAAGGGCACCTACATGGACCGCCACTCGCTGGCCTCGTCGGTCAACGAGATGGTTCGTGCCACCCGCGCAGAGTACGGCTTCGCCGACTCCTGGTACAACACCGGGTGGAGCCAGGGAGGGTTTGCAGCCGTCGCCGCTGCCTCGGCGGACGATGTCGCCACGGGCTTGAAAAAGACGCTGGCGATCGCGCCGGGCGACACTTTCGTACCCTCGACTAAGGTCCCCGGGGTTGCGGCGAAGGCGATGGTTGCCACGATCGACGAGAAGAACCTCGCCTACGCGTCCTACGCGATCAAGGGGGCGATGAACTTCAACAAGGGAATCAAAGCCGATGATTTCCTGAGCAAGAAGGGCAAAGAAGTCATGGACTTCGCCTCCCGCGCGTGCCTGACCACATTTAAGGAGGAGAACAAGGTTACCGGCAAGGAAATTCTCAACGACCACCCGAAGCTTACGGCGCTGCTGGAACACCTCGATTCCAACTCCATGGCGCACATGCGCCCGACCACACCGATCTACATCTTCAGCAGTGAGGACGACGAGATCATCACCTTTAGCCAGATCAGCGCCGCGGCGAAGAAGCTCCAAGCCAACGAGGGCACCGACGTCACCTTCGAGGTGCGCACCGGCGAGGGCCACCGCGACATGGTGCGCCGCGCGCTTGAAGACCAGGCTCCCTTCCTCCCGGAGCTGCAGTATTTTCACCGTGCAGTCCACGTCGCCGGAGAACATCCTGCTGCGTCTTGCCCGCGAGCAAGAGCAGCAGGTTGTTCGTATTTACGAGGAGTTGGCGCGCCGCGGCTTCCCGCAGCAACACCAGCGCCCACACGTGACGGTGACGTTCGCGCAAACCATGCGCACGAGCGTGGTGGGGGAGGCCGCGGTGCTCCTGCCCCCGCTGTTACCCGCCGAGCTCGAGCGCGTGGGCACGGTCGTCTTCGGGACCAAGAGCAAGCAAACCGTCGCCTGGCTGCTCGAAGCGCCAGATTCGCTTGACGACGCCGCCCGGCGCTTAAGCGCAATGAACCCCGATGGCCGCGGCCCGCGCTGGATCCCCCACCTGACGATGGGGTTGCGCCTACCGAAGGCGATAGTGCCCGCCTACATCGAGGCGCTCGCCGAGGTGACGAATCCGCACCTGCGGTCGCTGACCGCCGAGGTAGCCGCGTTTTATCAGCCGCAGCTCGGGGCGGAACTCGTGCTCTAAAATGGGCGGTGTGACTTCCCGCTACCGCTTCGACCTGCCTAACGACGACTGGTTTATCGGTGAAGCCCCCGACGGCTACGACTTCATCGTCGCCCGCCGCGGGGCCTTCGATGCGTTCCGCCCCAACATCGGCGCCACCACGATCCCGGTCGCTGACGGCACTGCGCTGTCGACGGTGATGGAGCAGTCCGCGCAGGCCACGCGCGAGAAATCCCGCGACTTCCGCATGGCTGAAACCGATGCCGGGCGTCAAACGCTGAGCTTTAGCGTCGCGACGCCCGCGGGCGATCTCGCACTCACCCAGCACCAGGCGTTCTACCCGGTCACGGGTGAAGAGGGAGACACCCGCGTGCTGTGCGTGGTGATGTCAGCGGCTTCCCGCGACGCCGCCGCGCTTGCCGGAGACTTCGACGCCTTCCTCGACTCCCTGCGCTTCGACGATGCCTAACCGCGCTAACCTCGGGGAGGTGACAACCAGCGTCGCCGTCATCGGCGCTGGCCAGGCGGGGCTGTCCGCCACCTTCCACTTGGCTCGCCGCGGCATCGATCACGTCACGGTCGACGCCTCGCCATGCGCGGGAGGCGCCTGGCTGCAGCGCTGGGACACGCTCACGGTGGACAGGCTTAACAGAATTTTTGGCCTGCCGCTTTTCGACGCCCCCACCCTCGACCCGGAGCAAAAAGCCTCCGTGGCGGTCCCCGCGTACTTCGCCGACTTCGAGCGCCGCATGGGCCTCAACATTGCGCGGCCGGTCCGGGTGCTCACCGTGAGCAAAAGCGGCGAGGAGTTCCTCCTGGACACAACGGCGGGACGGATCCGCGCGCGCGGCGTGATCAACGCCACCGGAACGTGGGAGAACCCGCTGCGCACTGATTACCCTGGCCAGGGCGAATTTCAGGGGCGACAGATCCACACCCACGACTATTCCGGGCCGGAGGAGTTCGCCTCCCAGCGCGTCGCCATCGTCGGCGGGGGCATTTCCGCGCTGCAGCACCTCGAGGAGATCTCGCGAGTGGCCGAAACCCGCTGGTACACCCGCCGCCAGCCCGAGTTTGTGGAAGGCTTCGACGGCCGCGATGTGGAGGAGCGCGTCGCGGAGAGTGTGGCCCGCGGTGAGCCCGCGCGCTCGGTTGTGTCGTACACGGGTCTGTACGCGGATGCCCCCTACATTGTCGCGGCGCGTGAGCGCGGGGTGCTCAAGCGCCGGGAGATGTTTCGCAGCATCACAGCAGACGGGGTGATCGAGGCGGATGGGTCGTTGACCAAGTGCGACGCGATTGTCTGGGCAACCGGTTTCCGGCCGTCGCTAAGCCATCTCGCTGGGCTCGGCGTCGTCAACGAGCGAGGGGGAGTGGCGGTCGACGGCACGCAGGTGTCGGGAGAGCCGATGCTGCACCTGATTGGGTTCGGGCCCTCGCAGTCGACGGTCGGGGCGAACCGCGCCGGGCGCGAGGCCGTGGTGAAGCTGCAGCGTGCGCTTCGCAAAAGGTAACCAGACAGTCATGTGCAGTACACGTAAATGTTACTAATGTGTGCTGTTATTGACAGGTAGATTTCCGCCGAGCCGAAGGTTGAACATGACCCGCAAAACCCTGGCCGCCGCCGTCGTCGCGCTGAGCCTGACCGTGACCCCCGTTGCCAACGCCCAGATGAGCTCGAGCTCGTCGCAATCGTCCTCGGCCCCGGGCTCCTCCGCCCCCAACACCGGCGCTGTGTCCGGCCCGATCTTCCGCGCCGCCACCGGCATCGGCGCTGATGAGAAGAGCGTCAACTTCTCCTGGCGCTCCACCTACACCGGTGATGAGGTTGTGCGCATCCACCCGGTGTCCAACCCGGATGCGGTCATCGAGGTGGCAGGGCGCGAAGCCGATTACGGCGCCATCGCGTACCTGTCCCGCTTCGCCGAGGTGTCCGACCTAACCCCGGGGGAGACGTACTCCTACCAGATCGGTTCCGACGCCGGCGGCTTCAGCGCGCCGGAAAGCTTCACCATTGACGACGGCGACGATTCCTGGAAGTTCGTCGCGGTGAGCGACGCCCAGATCGGTGTCAATCTCAAGGTCGCCGAGCAGGGCGCGATGTGGCGCACGACCGCGGGCAACGCAGCAGCGGCCAACCCCGATGCATCGCTGTTTGTCAGCCTGGGCGACCAGGTGGAGGGCTGGGGCGACCTGATCGGCCGCTACGGCCAGTACAACGAGTTCTTCTCGGCCCCGCAGCTGCGCAACTACCGCTTCGCGGCGATTGAGGGCAACCACGAGACGTACCCGAGCGGTGCTAGCACCCGGCACTTCAAGGAGCACTGGAACCTGCCGAACGAGCTTGGGGAGACCTCGAACTACTTCTTCGAGCAGAACAACGCGCTCTTTATCGCGCTGAACTCCAACCGCAAGGACGACGCGGGCCTGGCCGAGCAGGCACAGTTCGTGCGCGACACGGTCGCGGCCCACGGCGGCGACAAGGACTGGATCATCGTGCTCAACCACTTCGCGTTCCATTCCCACGGCGGTCGCTACACCGACGACGACATCGTGCGTATGCGGAACGTCTTAAGCCCCGTGTTCTCTGAGGTCGGCGTGGACGTTGTGCTTAACGGCCACGACCACATGTACAACCGCTCCTACCTCATGAACGGCCTTGAGCCGGTTGTGCCGGGGGCGCCCGCGGAGCCCGGTGACGTGTTGCACCAGGGTCCGGGCGAGGTTCTCTACCTGACCCTGAGCACCGCCGGCGGCGGCAAGTTTTACGACTTCGAGGGCAACGACGGCAACGAGTACCCGGGCATGACGCTCGCCGAGGCGCGCGAGCGCAACCTCAACCGCCCGACCATCGCGTTCTGGAACCAGGACTACACCCCGGACTACTCCGTGGTCAGCGTTGAACAGGGCAGCCTCAACATCCTCAGCGTCAACGCCGCAGACGGCTCGCTTGTCGACGACGTCACCCTGACCAAGTAGGCGCCCAGTACCCTCGGCGTACATGATGACTGTGCGCGCAGCCGTAGCTGAGGACCGGGACAGCGTGGTCGGGGTGTGGGAGGCCTCCGGGATCAGCCAACCCTGGAACGACCCGCCCCACGATTTCGACCGCGCGGTCGCCGCCGAGAACTCCGACGTGCTCGTCGTCGAGGACTCCGCGGTGTCGAGGATTGCGGCGGCGTGCATCGTCGGCGACGACGGCCACCGCGGCTGGGTTCACATGGCCGGAGTGGCGCCTGATGTGCAGCGCCAGGGGGTGGGAAATCTTCTGGCCCACGGGGCGCTGGACTGGTTTCGCTCCCGCGGGTTGGCTTCCGCTCACCTCTTGATTGCCCAGGGCAACACTGCGGGGGAGCAGTTCTGGCGGCAGGTCGGTTTCTTTCCGCTTGAGGCCTCTTCATGGGGGATCCGCCTGGAGCCCTAGCACACCGTGCGGGATCGCGCTTGCCGTGTGATAATTGGTTTGCCCACCCATACTACCCACTGGAGGCACCCATGACCACGACGTTTCCCTACATTTCCTTCCCCGGCAACGCAGCAGAAGTCTTCTCCTACTACCAGTCCATCTTCGGCGGCGAGCTGACCGTCATGACCTACGGCGACCTGCTCGACAACGGCGCCGAGTTCCCCTTCGACGCGCCGCGCGACGCCGTCGCCCACGGCACGCTCGTCGGCACCTTCAACCTCACCGGCGGCGACGACTTCAGCAAGGACTCTAGCTCCATCGCGCGCGGTGACATTTCGTTCATGATCGATGCTGCCGACACCGACGAGGCCAAGCAGCTTATCGACGCTCTAACCGCAGACGGGGGCAAGGTCACCATGCCTTTCGATCAGGCGCCGTGGGGAGGCTACTTCGGCCAGTGCGAGGACAAGTACGCGATTGCCTGGAACGTCTCAGTGGACGGCTAGTCGTCCCACGACTTCGTCTTAGCAAACCCAGTAGCTACCGCCGCGCCGAACAGCAGGACTACCGCCGGTAGCCACATGGAGTGGCTCATGGCGCTGGCGAACTCAGCGCCGCCCGCGCCGGGGCCCATCTGCGCTCTGATTTGGGCGGCCATCGTCGCCGCGATCGCGGCGGAGCCAATCACGGCGCCGACCTGGCGCACCGTGTTGTAGACCGACGAGCCCGCGCCCGCGAGGTGGGGGTCGAGGTTGCGCGTGGCAATCATCGACAACGGGCCGAACATCATTGAGTTACCCAGGCCGTTTAGCACCGAGATGGCGAGCAGCCAGTGCGGGTCAATCGCGGGGGTGGTGATCAGCGCCATGAGCGCGATCGACAGGCTGTTTAAGGTCAAGCCCGCGATGGCGATCGGCTTCGGCGAGCGCGTGTTCGTGAGCTTGCCGATGTACGGGGAAAGCACCCCGGCCATCACGCCGGCGGGCAACACCAGCAGCGCGGCGTGCGTGGGGCTGAAACCGCGCACCTGCTGGACGTAGATCATCCAGGGGATGATGAAGGTCGACACCGCGAATCCCACGGTGGAGATCGCGACCGCTGCGAGCGCGTAGTTGCGGTCCTTAAACAGGGACAGCGGCACGAGCGCCTTCGTGCCCATTCGGCGCTGCCACGCCACAAAGCAGGCGAGAAGAACAAGGCCGGTGCCGACGAGTACCCACACCGGCCACGACCACTGCAGTCGCTCGCCTTCCTGGATGCCGAAAATCAGGCTGAACATGCCAATCGCGCTGATTGCGACGCCCACCCAGTCGAAGGCCCGGGCCGTGTTCTCGAGCACCGGGACAAAGCGCCACGCTAGGGCGAGTCCGACCACGCCCACGGGGACGTTGACGAAGAAGATCCAGGGCCAGCCGGCGGCCTCGACAAGCAAGCCGCCCACGAGCGGGCCGGTGATCGTGGCAACGCCGGCGGTCGCTCCCCACACGCCCATCGCGCCGCCGCGCTCGCGGGGGGAGAACGTGCGGATCATCACACTCATCGTCTGCGGGGTGGCGATAGCCCCACCGAGTCCCTGGAACGTGCGCGCGACGATGAGCGTCTCAATGTTCCCCGCTAGGGCGCAGGCCAGGGAGGAGATCGTGAATAGGGCGAAGCCCCCGATGTAGAGCCTTCGGGGGCCGAAACGATCACCGAGGCGGCCCGTGATCAACAGCGGTACCGCATACGCGAGAAGGTAGGCGCTGTTGACCCAGATGACCTGGTTGTAACCGGCGCCGAACGCGTCGGTGATCGCTGGGATCGCGACCGAGACGATGGTGGAGTCGACCAGGATCATGAAGAACCCGATCATCATGGTCCACAGCGCCGGCCACGGAGAGGTTTTGCTGGGCACGGCGCTTACTCTACGCCCGGTGGATTACTGGGCCCTAGATCTGCAGCCCAGGCACTGCGTTGCGCAGCAGATCGAGGATCTGTGGCAGGAAGCCACCGACAGCCGCCGCGATTCCGGCGATGATGGTGACAAACGGGGCCAGCGCGCCGAAGGAGGAACCGCCGTTCGGGGTGTTCTCAGCGGCCCCTTCAACGGTAACGGGCACGGTGACGTCGGTGCCGGCGTCGGTGGTGATGCGCAGGGTGTAAACGCCGGCAAATTCCTTCGGGATGCCGAAGGTCAGGCTCGCCTTACCGGCCTCGTTGTAGTCGGCGGGGCCGAAGTCGTAGTCGATATCGGAGGTGTACTTCAGGTCCCCGAGCTCGATGGTGACCGTCTTGGCTGTCTCGCCCAAGGTGTAGATCAAGGAGGACAGGTCAATCGTCGCGGCTTCGCCGGCGACGAGCGGGGTGGCGATGTGGACGCCGACGTTCGACTGGCCGGTGCGCGGTGCGGGAGCGTCGCCGCCGCCGAGGTAGGAGGTCAGGTACTCGGTGAACGCCTGGATGTCGATGTAGCCGAGCTGCGCCAGCGGGGTGCCCTGGGCCAGCGCGGTGAAGCTGTCGCCGCCGTTGAGCAAGAAGGTGGAGCCTGCGACGACGTAATCCTTGTCGGGGTCGAGCGGCTGGCCGTCGATAAGCACGCTCGTGATGCGATCGCCGTCCGCGCGGGTCGGGTCGTAGGTGTAGGAGACGTTGTCGGACACGCCCAGGGAAAGCATGGGGCGGGAACCTTCAGCGCCCTTTTTCCACTGCTGCTCCAGGGCGGCCTTGAAATCCGCGCCCTTCAGCGTGGTGTAGGTGATCTCGTTGCCGAAGGGCTGGACAGCGAAGGCATCGGCGTAGGTCACCTCGCCGGCCTCGAGGTCGGCGCGCACTCCGCCTGCGTTCATCACAGCGATGTCCGGATTGACCTCGCTGTTGTTGGCGACGCCCCATTTAGCCACGTTGGCGAGCAAGTTGTTGAGCTGGGATTCGACGCCTCGGTTGGAACCGGAATCGGCCCCGGCGTTCGCACCGCGGTACAGGGGGCTGTCCAAGGTGCCGATGACCTCGGCTCCTGCCGCAGCGGCCGCGGCCTTCGCGGTGTCGATCACGGCCTGGATCTCTGCGTTCGGGGTGTCGCAGTCCACGATGTCCGCCGGACGCAGAAGCTCGGCCTTTTTCACCGTGAGGGTGTCGGTAGAAGGATCGTAGGAGAAGTTGACGTTAGCCAGGCCCTGGGAGTACTGCGCGGCCTGAATGATGAGGGGGGAATCACCGGTCGGATCGACGTACTGGTGGGTGTGGCCCATGAAGACAGCGTCGATGTGTTCCGACCACGTGCTGGGATCGATGTTGCCCTCGTGCGGCAGGGCGATGACGACATCGGCCTCGCCTGAGTCAGTCAGCGCCTCTGCGCGCATGTTGATGGCGTCGACCGGGTTTGCCCAGGTGATGCCCTCGATGCCGGCAGGGCTAACCAGGTTGGGCATGTCGTCGGTGACTGAGCCGATGAAGGCGACCTTGACGCCGTCGAGGTCCATGATCTCGTAGTCCTTCACGCCCGTCGACCGGTCGAGGCCGTCGGCGCCGGCGGCGAGGTAGGTCCAGTTAGCCTCAGGGACGACGCGCGTTGTAAAGTCCTGCGCGCCCTTGTCAAACTCGTGGTTGCCCACTGCCGAGACGTCGAGACCCATGAGGTTCATGATGTCGATCGTCGGCTGGTCGTCAAGAATCATCGATTCGAACGGCGAGGCACCGATGAGGTCGCCCGAGGACGTGAACGCGTGCGCGCGGCCCTCGGCAGCCTCGTCGACGGCGCACTTGAGCGCCACGGCGCCAGGGATCGACTTGTTCGGGTCCTTCGCGTCTAGCGTTTGCTCCCAACGGCCGTGGAAGTCGGTGATGTTGGAGACGGTGAACTCGCTGACGGGCTGTGCCGAGGCGAGGGGCAGGCCAGCGAGCGCGAGGGCGCTGACCGACACAGTGGCGAGGGAAATGGTCACGGAGCGAAACCGCATGGGGACAGGTCCTTTCACAAAGCACATGCAGGAAGTTATGCGATGATCACCATAGGGTTCCAAGGTGGATCGCAGGTGCCGGCTTGTTGAACAATTGGTTAAGCTTCCCGCGCCCACATGCGGGTATCTTGGCAACCATGAGCTACCTTGATTCGGATTACCTCGGGGGCCTGTCGTCACTGACCGGAAGCGCGCCCGCTTTCGACACCGCCAACCTACCCGACGACCCCTTCGAGCTTTTTGCCCAATGGTTCGAAGCAGCAGTCGCCGCGGGCTGTGACGACGTGCGCGCCGCGACGGTGGCGACGGTTGACGAAAACGGCGTCCCCGACGCGCGCGTGATGAACCTCATGGAGCTCAGTGACACCGGCTTCTGCTTCGGCACCGGCGCGGACTCCACGAAAGTGGAGCAACTCAGCGACAGCCCCGTCGCGGCGCTGAACTTCTGGTGGCAGCCGATGAACCGCGCGGTGCGCGTCCGCGGAGCCGCGCGTCTCGACGGCGCATCCGACGAGCACGTCAACATCCTGCGCGTCGAACCGGTGCGCTTGGAGTTTTTCCAAGCAGTTGACGCACGCAACGCCACCCGCGTCGAGTACAGCTACGAGGCCAGCGGGTGGGTCGCCACGGTGCTCGACCACTAAGTGCGGGTTGGCGTTGGTGGGGGCGTCGATAAGCGGCTAGTTCGTGGCTTGCTCGAGCAGAGCATCCTCGAGGACCTGCTCCTCGACGGCCGCGGCCGGCTGCTCCTCGACGCTCACGACCTCAGGGGCCTGAATCGCGGGCTTATCGACGCCAAAATACGTGTCCAGGCCCTTGACGTTGAACTGGGTGGAGTTGTAGCGGCTGTTGTTGGACGTGTTCCACTGCGAGATCACGATGTCCATGTTTGCCAGGGTTGAGCCCGGCACGATGTAGGCGCCATAGGGCTGGGAGAAGTTGAGCGGTGTTTGCTCGTTGGTCCAGCTGCCGTGGCGCGCGACCACCGCCACGGGCACCGAGTTCCAATTCTGGGCAAGCGTGTCGGAGACGCGGACCTCGATCTGCAGCGTCTGCTCGTTGAACATTGCCAGCACCCAGTGGCCGTCGATGAAGCGCAGGTTCATCTCACCGGCCTGGACTCCGCTCAAGATCGGCGCGCCGCTTGTCGACCACGAGCCCGTTGCGGGGTTGAATACCTCCCACGCCGAGCGGTCGGCGATGTTGTCGAGCATGAAACGCGACAGGTAGACGGGGTGGTCGCGCTTGAATGACGACGACACCACGTAGATGTAGCCGTCCTGGCCGCGCTCCCAGGAAATCAAGTCACCCATGCCGCTGAGGTAGGTCGTCGGCGTTGTGCCGAGGCTCGCCCACGTGCGCCCGTTGTCCGTTGACTTCCAAATTTCCGTGTGCAGCACGTTGCCGATGCCGCGGTTCCACATGCCCTGCATGTACAGCGTGCCGTCGATGTTAATCATGTCGGAGGGAATGAGCGTGAGGCCGTCGACGTGCGGGTAGTCCAGCAACTGCTCGACTTTATCGCCGGCGTTGAGCGGGCGGATGATCTCGATGATCCCGTTGACTAGCTGCGCGACCACACCCACCGGGCTCATCCACTCGCCGCGCAGGCCGGTCTCGCGGAAGGAATCGCCGAAGATGAGCGCGAAGGTGCCGTTGTCTAGCGGGGCCATGATGCCGAGGTCGCCGGAGCGGAATCCCACCAGGTCAGAGATGCCGGGGCCAAGAATGTCACCCATGATCTGCACGATGAACTCTCCGGGCATGACCACAGGGGTGCCCGGCTCGGTGTGGTTGAGATCAGGCGCGGTCGGGCGCGTGCCACTTGAGCTCAGCGAACTTTGTGCAGTCGCCGGGGATGACGCGAGATTGAAAAGCGTCGTTGCGCTGAGAGCAGCGATGGTGACGAGGGCTAGGGTGCGGGAGGTGATGCGCATGGGACTTCGGGGACTGGCTTCGGTAATTCGGTTCGGGAACGCTGGGGACTATACCGGTCTGGGGGGTGCGCTGGGGAGCTTGTTGGTGGTGCGGGTTTTCTTGAGGTCTAGCACCTATACCTCAGCGCGCCCGAACAAAACCCGAACTACCGACGGTGCCGCCCACCCTTGGAAGCGTCTTGCTGCTCGCGGCGGATGCGCATCTTCTCCACCTCCGTGAGGTAGGCGGCCGACGACGCCCGAAAGCTCGTCGTAGGCGTGAAGTCAATCGAAGCCGGACCCGCCACGGGGCGAGATCGACGAGCCGGCGCAGCGATATCTTCCGGGTCGATCGCAGCGTCACGTTCCACAACCACCGACCACGTTCCGTCGGGGAACGTGACCAAGTTCCAGTCGCGCTCGGGTTCCGGCGCCGGCACAGTTAACGCTGGTACGGGGGCCGGCTCCGCGGCCGGTTCGGAAACGTCGAGGCCAACCATCGCGTCGATGATGTGGGCGCGGGCGTAGGAGGTGGGGGCGTCGATAAGCGACGCTAATGCGGCGTTGTCGGCATCAGAGACGGTGCCCAGTACGCGCCCGTCGAGGGTGATCACGACGGCGTCGCCGACAATCGACAGACCAACCAGCCATTGGCCGGGGGAGCGCGCAGCCAGCTCGGCGGCGGTGAACTCGCCGGTCGAGGTGTCGACGGCGATCATGTCGCCGGGGCCGAGAACGACCGCGCCCGCGGGGGCATTGTTGCGGGGCACGCACATCTGTGGCGGGGGCAGGTACACCTGCACATCGCACCGACCTCGCTCAGAATCAAAGCGGGCTCCCGCGATGGTGCTCGGCACGAAGCCAGACGCGTGGATGCGTTCGATGGCGGGGAAGCGGCTGCGCACAGCCGCAGTGATGGCACCGATCACGTGCTCGCCCGCGCGCACTCGCCAGCCGCGGGTCAGCGGGTCCGGCTCAAGTCGAACCTCGAGGTAGGTGGTGCCGAACGTGCTGGTCACTTCGCTGAAAAGCAGCGCCTGGACCAAGTGGTCGACGTCAATCTCTTCTGCTGCCCCCCACGCCGAGGGCGCGAGGGGGTAGACGGTCGGGCCGCTCACGTAACTAGTGCTCAGCGGCGTCCGCGTCCGCCTTGGTGGCGTGGAAGGTGCCGTGCTTGTGCTCCGGAGCAGCGTAGATGGAGTACAGCTTCGCGGGCTCGTCGCCCTCGTTGACGAAGTTGTGCCACTTGCCGGCCGGCACGAAGATGGCGAAGTCGTCGTGGACCGTCTCGTCGAGCTCGAGCTCGGTCTCGCTCGTGCCGATCATCGCGCGCAGGGAGCCAGCCTCGAGGCGAAGGAACTGATCGTGGTCGTCGTGGATCTCAGCGCCGATCTCGCCACCGGCAGGAATGGTCATAACGGTGAGCTGCAGGTGCTCGCCGGTCCAGAGGGTGTCACGGAAGGCGTCGTTGTCGACCGTGGCCTTCTCAATGTCTACTGCGTAGGGCTTCGGGCCGTGATCTCCAGTGCCGTGAGACATACTAATCTCTCCTTACATACCGAGTACGTTTACACCTTCGACGATACCCCTTATTCGGCCTCGGGTTTGGCTAGCTTGAGAACCTTCGCAGATACACCCCGGTAAGCGAGTCGGGGTTCGCGGCGACAGCGCTCGGGGTGCCGTGGGCGACGATGCGGCCGCCAGCGGAGCCCGCGCCCGGGCCGAGGTCAATGATGTAGTCGGCGCGCGCAATCACGGCGGGGTTGTGCTCGATGACGATGACGGTCGCGCCGGCGTCGACAAGCCGGTCGAAGAGGTCTACCAGCGCGGCCGAGTCGGCGACGTGCAGCCCTGTGGTCGGCTCGTCGAGAACGAACATCGTCGCCTTGTCCGACAGATGGCTCGCGAGTTTCAGGCGCTGGCGCTCGCCACCGGACAGGGTGGTCAGCGGCTGGCCGAGCGTGAGGTAGCCCAGGCCCACGTCGACGAGGTGGCCGGCGATGCGCGCGGCTGCCGGGACCTTGTTCTCGGTGAAGAACTCCGCGGCACGCACGGCGGGCATGTCCAGCACCTCGGCGATGTTGAGCCCGCCGAAGGTGTGCACGAGCACGGCGTCGTCGAAGCGCTTGCCCTCGCACACGTCGCACGTGATGTCGACGCCCTGCATCATGCCCAGGTCGACGTAGACGACGCCGGCCCCCTTGCAGTTGGCGCAGGCGCCTTCGGAATTCGGCGAAAATAGGGCGGGTTTCACCCCGTTGTGCTTGGCAAACGCCTTGCGGATCGGGTCCAGCGCGCCGGTGTAGGTCGCGGGATTCGATCGGCGCGAGCCGCTAATCGAAGCCTGGTCCACCCACACGGCGGAATCATCAAGCGGGATCGCGCGCACGAGCGAGGACTTGCCGGAACCCGCCACGCCGGTGATCACGGTCAGCGCCCCGCGCGGGATGTTGGTGTCCACACCCACCAGGTTGTTCTCGCTCGCGCCGCGGATCTCGAGTGTGCCGTCGCCCGCCCGGCACTCCGCGTCCGGCTTGAGCCGGTAGCGCTTGTGCAGGTGGCGGCCGGTGATGGTGTCAGAGCGCTTGAGCGTATCGACGCCCCCCTCAAACACCACCTCTCCACCCGCGGCACCCGCCCCGGGGCCCAGCTCGACGACGTGGTCGGCGATCTCGATAGTCTGCGGCTTGTGTTCAACCACGAGCACTGTGTTGCCCTTGTCGCGCAGCTGCAGAAGCAAGGTGTTCATCCGCTCGATGTCGTCGGGGTGCAGCCCGGCGGTGGGCTCGTCGAAGACGTAGGTCACATCCGTTAGCGCGGAGCCGAGGTGGCGGATCATTTTTATGCGCTGCGCCTCGCCGCCGGACAGCGTCGACGTCGGGCGGTCGAGGGTGATGTAGCCGAGCCCGATGGTGACGAAGTGGGCCAGCGTTTCGCGTATCGCGAAGGTAAGCGGAGCCGCGGAGGCGTCGTCAAGCTGAGCGAACCATGCGGCGAGGTCGGCGACTTCCATCGCGCACAGCTCGGCGATGTTCTTGCCGCGGATGCGCGACTCACGTGCGTGGTCGGCAAGACGCGTGCCACCGCAGGCGGGGCACGGCGCGGTGGTGACGGCGCGCTCGACGAACTCGCGCATCGCCTTTTGCATTCCCTCCTTTTCCTTGGTCAGCAGGGACTTGCTCAGCTTCGGTATCAACCCCTCGTAGGTGGTGTTGATGCCCAGGAAGTCCACCTTGCGCGGCTCGGCGTACAACAAAGTGTGCAGCTGCTCGTCGGTGAACTCGCCGACGGGCCGGTCGGTGGGGAAGAAGCCGGAGTCCGAGTAGTGACGCAGCTGCCACGACCCGGGCTTGTACCCGGGCACCGTCACCGCGCCCTCATCGAGCGATTTCTGCTTGTCGACGACCTCGTCAACGTCCAGGACCGAAGCACGCCCCGTGCCTTCGCAGTCGGGGCACATTCCGCCGGTGCGCTTGTAATCTTTGAGGACCTTTTTGTTGCCGCGGGCGTCGGTAAGCACGCCCCCGGCGCTGACGGAGGGGACGTTGAAGGAGTAGGCGCCGGGGCCGCCCGCGTTGGGTTGCGCGATGCGGGAGAACAGCACGCGCAGCATGGCGGTCGCGTCGGTCGCGGTTCCGACGGTGGAGCGCGCGTTCGTGCCGAGCTGGTTTTGATCTACGATGATCGCCGTGGTCAGACCCTCGAGGCGGTCGACGTCGGGGCGCGCCATCGACGGCATGAAGCCTTGGATAAATGTGGAGTAGGTCTCGTTGATCAGCCGGCGCGATTCGGCGGCGATGGTGTCGAAGACCAGCGAGGACTTGCCGGAGCCGGATACGCCCGCGAACACGGTCAGGCGCCGTTTCGGGATGTCGAGGGAGACATTTTTGAGGTTATTCTCGTGCGCCCCGACGACGCGGATGAACTCGTAGTAGTCCGCCGCGCGCGTGTCACTCATCGGCTCGGCTTGGCAGGCAGCATCTTCTTCACCAGCGTGACGACGCCGACGACGAGAAGACCCGTGATCAGTCCGACGATGAGGGAGACGCCTGTGTCAACGAACCAGCCTGCGACGCCGCCACCGACGGCTTCCTGGCCGGAGACGATGATGTCGTGCAGCCAGTGCAGGCCGAACACCTCGTCGAGACCGCGGATAATGAGGTGGCCGCCGACCCACAGCATGGCGATCGTGCCGATTATGCCGATCGCGCTGAGCACGTACGGCATGGCCTTAACCAGCGCGCGGCCGAAGCCCACAGCATTGCCGCGGCGGATCATGCCGAGGCCGATGTCGTCGATCTTGACCAGCAGGGCCACCGCGCCGTAGACCGCGAGGGTAATAAAGATGCCCACTGAGGCGAGGACCGCCGCCTCCATCCAGATCGGCTCGTCCTTGACCTCGTCGAGGGCGATAATCATGATCTCGGCCGAGAGGATCAGGTCCGTGCGGATTGCACCCGAGACCAGGGCGTCTTCGTCCTTTTCGTCCTTCTCGGTGCCCTGGGCGTTCTCGTGGGTGTCGTGTGAGGAGAAGAACTTGTGCAGGATCTTCTCCGCGCCCTCGAAGCAGAGGTAGGCGCCGCCGATCATGAGGATCGGCACCAGCGCCCACGGGGCGATGGCGTTGAGCAGCAGTGCGATCGGGAGGATAAAGAGCAGCTTGTTGCGGAACGAGCCCTTTGCAATGCGCCAGATCATCGGCAGCTCGCGCGCCGGGGTGACGTCGCGCACGTACTGCGGGGTCACTGCGGCGTCGTCGATCACCACTCCGGCGGCCTTGGCGGAGGTCTTGGCGGTCATTGCGGCGACATCGTCGGCGGATGAGGCGGCGGTGCGGGCGATCAGTGCGACGTCGTCAAGCAGCGCGAGTAGGCCACCGGCCATGGTGTGCCCCTTTCAGGTAAGGGTGAGAGCGTTAGACATGGAAATCTTAGTGCACCGCATAGCGCCGTGCGGTGGGTAAGGTGTGGTCATGTCTGATCTAGTGACATCCACGGCGCGTGTCGCCACGGAAAGGCCCGCACGCTACGCGAAACAACTGGCCAGCCACCTCGGCCGGAAAATCGAGACTGCCTTCGACCCGGATACCGGCCGCGGCCAGCTCATTTTCCCACCGCGCGACGGTGTCCCGGTGGGCACCTGCGACATGTTGTGCGGGGACAACGTGCTGGTGCTCGCCATGGAGGCGCCGTCTGAGAATATCGACCAGGCTGAGGAGATTGTCGGCAAGCACCTCGAGCGCTTTGGAGAAACTGATGGGCTTGTAGTGACGTGGGTGCGCACGGGGGAGGGGAAGCGGGGGTGAACGGGGGGTAAACTTCGTGGAGCGCGCCGCCTGTAACCAGCGAAAATGCAGAAACTTCGCAGAGAAAATCTAACTTTGTATTGAAAATCCAATTTTTGTGATGAAATATTCGCAATTCGCTTGCGGGTGATCTGGAGTACTTGGTGCACCTGGAGAACTCGGTGGAGCGAAGCGTTGTGCAGTCGGTCGAAGATAAAGGAGATTCGCTTTGCGATTTAAGAAAGTAACCTCCGTGGCAGCAGCCAGCGCACTCGCGCTCGGCCTCGCTGCCTGCGGTTCAGAATCGGGCTCCGGCTCAAACAACGCTCAGGGTGGCGGCGGTGACAACTACGTCCTCGCTCGCGGCGTCGAGCCTCAAAACCCGCTTGTCCCGGGCAACACCAACGAGAACGGCGGCGGCCGGATCGTGGATAACATTTACTCCGGTCTCGTGTACTACGACGGTGAGGGCAAAGCCCACAACGAGCTGGCGGAGTCCATCGAACTCGAGGGCGACAAGACCTACCGCGTCACCCTGAAAGACGCTAAGTGGTCCGACGGATCCCCCGTCACTGCTGAGGATTTTGTCAAGGCGTGGAACTACACCGTGGAGAACGCGCTTCTCGGTTCCTACTTCTTCGAGCCCATCCTGGGCTACGAGGAGGGCAAGCCCGAGATGGAGGGTTTGAAGGTCGTCGATGACAAAACCTTCACCATCGAGCTGAACCAGCCGGAGGCCGACTTCGCCTCCCGCCTCGGCTACTCTGCCTACTTCCCGATGCACCCGAGCGCCTACGACGACATCGATGCCTACGGTGAGAGCCCGATCTCCAACGGCCCGTACAAGCTCGCGGAGTGGAACCACAACCAGGACGCCCTCATTGTTCCGAACGAGGAGTACCAAGGGGAGCGCGAGGCGCAGAACGACGGCGTGAATTTCGTCTTCTACGCGCAGCAGGACGCCGCGTACGCCGACCTGCTCGCAGGCAACCTCGACGTGCTGGATGAGATTCCGGACTCCGCGTTCGCGACGTTCGAGGATGAGCTCGGTGACCGCGCGGTCAACCAGCCGTCGGCAGTGTTCCAGTCATTCACCATCCCTGAGCGCCTCGAGCACTTCTCCGGGGAGGAGGGGAAGCTGCGCCGTGCCGCCCTCTCGCGTGCGATCGACCGTCAGCAGATCACCGACACGATCTTCCAGGGCACCCGCACCCCGGCCACCGACTTCACTTCCCCGGTGATCCCGGGCCACTCGGACAGCTTGGAAGGCGCGGAGGTGCTCCAGTACGACCCCGAGGAGGCCAAGCGCCTCTGGGCCGAAGCCGACGCGATTTCCCCGTTCACCGGAGAATTCTCTATCTCCTACAACGCTGACGGCGGCCACCAGGCGTGGGCTGACGCCGTGGCGAACTCGATCCGCAACACCCTGGGCATCGAGGCAGTGGGCAACGCGTACCCGGACTTCAAGTCCCTGCGCGACGACGTGACCAACCGTACGATCAACGGTGCGTTCCGCACCGGCTGGCAGGCGGACTACCCGTCGCTGGGTAACTTCCTCGGCCCCTTGTACGCCACCGGCGCCGGCTCCAACGACGGTGACTACTCCAACGCGAAGTTCGACCAGTTGCTCAAGGATGCTGCCAACTCCGGCGACATTGAGAGCGCAACCCCGATCTACAACCAGGCGCAGGAGATTCTCCTGACCGACCTGCCGGCGATCCCCCTGTGGTACTCCAACGTGACAGGCGGATCCTCCGAGAACGTCGACAATGTGACCTTCTCCTGGAAGTCCCAGCCGGTCTACTACGAAGTGACCAAGAAATAACGGCTCAGTGAGTCCCACCCGCCCCGCTCGCGCTCTGCCGGCGGGGCGTCAGGCTTTGCGCCATAAATAGTATTCAAACAATTGCAAATATAGATCAACAGAATAGGAGAGCCCGCGACCATGTTGCGTTACATCGGGCGACGCCTCCTCCAGATGATCCCGGTATTCTTCGGCGCCACGCTGCTTCTGTACGCGCTGGTGTTTTTGATGCCGGGTGACCCGGTCCAAGCCCTCGGTGGCGACCGTGGACTGACGGAGGCGGCGCGAGCGCGCATCGAGGCTGAATACAACCTCGATAAGCCTTTCATTGTGCAGTACCTGCTTTACCTCAAGGGCATTTTCACCGGAGACTTCGGCACCACGTTCTCGGGCCAGCCAGTCTCCTCCGTGATGGCGAACGCCTTCCCCGTCACCATCAAGCTCGCGCTCATGGCGCTGGCATTCGAGGCCTTCTTCGGCATCATCTTCGGCGTCATCGCCGGCGTGCGCCGCGGCGGAATCTTCGACTCCACCATCCTCCTCGTCTCCCTGTTCGTCATCGCGGTACCGTCCTTCGTCATCGGCTTCGTGCTCCAGTACGTCGTCGGCGTGCAGTGGGGGCTTTTGCCTGTAACGGTGGGCCGCAACGAATCGTTTACCGCGCTATTGATGCCGGCGGTGGTGCTTGGTGCCTTGTCGTTTGCCTACGTGATCAGGCTGACGCGCCAGTCAGTCAGCGAGAACCTGCGCGCGGATTATGTGCGCACCGCCCGGGCCAAGGGCTTGAGCAACGGCCAGGTGATGAACCGCCACGTGTTGCGCAACTCCCTCATTCCGGTGGTCACTTTCCTGGGCGCCGACCTCGGCGCGCTGATGGGTGGCGCGATTGTCACGGAGGGCATCTTCGGGATCAACGGCGTGGGTGGCACCATCTACCAGGCGATTATCAAGGGCGAGCCCGCGACCGTGGTGTCGTTTACTACGGTGCTGGTGATCGTCTACATCATCGCCAACCTCATTGTCGATCTCCTCTACGCCGTTTTAGACCCAAGGATCCGCTATGCATAAGCCAAAGCTTGTCGACGCCCGCCTGCGACGCGGGCAGGAATACTTCATCGCGGACACCGACGAGACCGGGCTCGGTGCCGTCGATGCGGTGCCAGATGACTCCGCCCCGTCGAGCCAGTGGGGTGAGGCCTGGCGTTACCTGCGCCGCCGCCCGCTGTTTTGGGTCTCCGCCCTCTTGATTCTTGTGGCGCTGGCCATGGCACTTGTCCCGAGCCTTTTCACCAGTGTCGACCCGCGCGAATGCATGCTGTCGCGCTCGCTGGGCGGGCCGGAGGCGGGCCACCCGTTCGGTTTCGACCGTCAGGGTTGTGACATCTACTCCCGCACCATCTACGGTGCCCGCGCGTCGGTGACCGTGGGCGTGCTCACCACCCTCATTGTCACGCTCGTCGGTTCACTAGTGGGCGCGATCGCCGGTTTCTACGGCGGGATCTGGGATACGATCCTTTCGCGCATCACCGACATCTTCTTCGCGGTTCCGCTCGTGCTCGCCGCGATTGTCGTGATGTCGATGTTCCAAGACCGCCGCTCCATCTGGATGGTTGTCCTTGCACTCGCCATGTTCGGCTGGACGCAAATCGCCCGCATCACCCGCGGAGCGGTGCTGGGCGTCAAAAACGACGAGTTCGTCACCGCGGCGCGTGCCCTGGGAGCCTCGGACGTGCGGATCATCTCATCGCACATCATGCCGAACGCGGCCGCGCCGATCATCGTTTATGCCACGGTGGCGCTGGGCACGTTCATCGTCGCTGAAGCCACGCTGTCGTTTTTGGGCATTGGCTTGCCGACGACCGTGGTGTCGTGGGGCGGCGACATTTCGGCGGCGCAGGCGTCGCTACGTACTCAGCCGATGGTGCTGTTCTACCCGGCTATCGCGCTTGCGCTGACGGTGCTGAGCTTCATCATGATGGGCGACGCCGTGCGCGACGCTCTTGACCCGAAGGCGAGGACCCGATGAGTTCCAGCATTTCTAGCACCGCGGTTGAGCAGCCGCTGCTCGACATCTCCGATCTCAAGATCGCCTTCGAGTCAACCACCGGCACCGTCGAGGCTGTACGCGGCTTCGACCTCACCATCTACCCTGGCCAGTCTGTTGCCATTGTCGGTGAGTCTGGCTCCGGCAAGTCCACGGCGGCCATGTCCATCCTCGGGCTCCTGCCCGGCACGGGCAAGGTGACCAACGGCTCAATAAAGCTCGAGGGTGAAGAGCTGACTCAGCTGGATGAAAAGGGGTGGCAAGCTGTCCGCGGCGACCGCATCGGCCTAGTGCCGCAGGACCCGATGAGCAACCTCAACCCGGTGTGGCGAATCGGCACCCAGGTGGAGGAGTCTCTGCGCGCCAACAACGTCGTCGAGGGTTCCAAGCGTCACGAGCGTGTCGTCGAACTGCTCGAAGAGGCCGGCCTGCCGGACGCTCAGCGTCGCGCGAAGCAGTACCCGCACGAGTTCTCCGGCGGCATGCGCCAGCGTGCGCTCATCGCCATCGGGTTGGCTGCGCGCCCGAAGCTGCTCATCGCCGACGAGCCGACGTCCGCCCTCGACGTAACGGTGCAGAAGAAGATCCTGGACCACCTGGACGGGCTCACCCAGGAACTAGGGACAGCCCTGCTGTTGATCACCCACGACCTGGGTCTCGCAGCGGAGCGCGCGGACTACCTCGTGGTCATGCACCGCGGCCGCATCGTGGAGAAGGGCCCGAGCCTGCAGATCCTGCGCAACCCGCAACACCCGTACACAAAGCGCCTTGTCAAGGCGGCTCCGTCTCTGGCGTCGGCACGCATCCAATCGGCCAAGGCCAAGGGCCTTAAGACGGAAGAGGCGCTGACCAGCGGCCACGTCAGCAACGAAGCCGTCATCCAAGTCGCGAACCTGGTCAAGGAGTTCGACGTGCGCGGAGCACGCGGCGATAAGAAGCTGCTCCGCGCAGTCGACGACGTCTCCTTCGACCTGCGCCGCGGTTCCACATTAGCCCTGGTCGGCGAGTCCGGATCGGGCAAGTCCACGGTGGCCAACATGGTGCTTTCGCTGCTGGAGCCCACGAGCGGCTCCGTAACGTTCGAGGGCCGGGACGTTGCCTCCCTCAAAGGCCGCGAGCTGTTCGACATGCGCCGCAAGATGCAGGTGGTGTTCCAAAACCCCTACGGTTCTCTGGACCCGATGTACTCCATTTACCGCTGCATCGAAGAGCCTCTGACCCTGCACAAGGTGGGCAACCGCAAGCAGCGCGAGGAGCGCGTCGCCGAGCTGCTCGACATGGTTCAGATGCCGCGCTCCGCGATGCGCCGCTACCCGAACGAGCTGTCGGGCGGTCAGCGCCAGCGCATCGCGATCGCGCGTGCGCTCGCGCTTGGGCCCGAGGTCATCGTGCTCGACGAGGCGGTCTCCGCGCTCGACGTGCTCGTCCAAAACCAGATCCTGCAACTGCTGACCAGCCTGCAGGACGAACTGGGGTTGAGCTACCTGTTCATCACCCACGACCTGGCGGTGGTGCGGCAAACCGCCGACGATGTTGTGGTCATGCGCCAGGGTGCCGTGGTGGAGCAGGGCACCGCGGATGCGATCTTCGACCACCCGGTCGACGACTACACCAAAAACCTCATCGATTCCGTGCCTGGTCTCGGTATCGAGCTGGGCACAGGGGAGAACCTGGGCATCGAGGTGAAATAGGGCGCGGAAAAGACCTCAGCGCGTTCTGGACCTAGTTTTGGCAGGTTGGGCGCGCTGAGATTTTCGAAATCGGCCGGGGCTCCGAGCGCCGTGGGTGTCTCAGGGCGGCGCCCACACCCCCGCCGACCCAGTTCCTGCATCCGCGCGACATCTAGTACAGTAACTCCCACAACCGCATACACACGGGTGCTCCCTTCATCACTGCGAGGGGGCTGAGACGCGGCGGCGCGATGACCGCTGCGAACCGTCGAACCTGATCCGGGTAATGCCGGCGAAAGGAAGAAGAGTTTTACATGGTCAGTACTTCACGTGCATCCTCGCGCCTTCAGTGGCGCGTCATCGATATTGTTACCGCGGCCGTGCTCGGCGTGGCATGCGGCCTCATTTTCTGGGTGTGGAACACCGTCGGTTACGCGGGTTTTACCGCGATGGACGCGCTCACCCCGGGCCTCGGCGGGTTGTTCAACGGCGTCTGGTTCCTCGGCGGTATCATTGGCGGGCTGGTGATTCGCAAGCCGGGGGCGGCGATTTTTGTGGAGGTGCTCGCCGCGTGCGTGTCGGCGGTGCTGGGCAGCCAGTGGGGCATTGAAACCATCTACTCAGGTCTCGCCCAGGGCATCGGTGCCGAGCTCGTCTTCGCCGCATTCGCTTACCGACGCTTCTCCCTGAGCACATCCGTGCTCGCCGGCGTTGGTGCCGGCATCGGCGCGTTCCTGCTTGAGTTGTTTACCGCCGCCAACCTCGCGATGAGCCTGTCGTTCAACCTGATCTACCTCCTGTGCACCGCCATTTCCGGAGCTCTGCTTGCCGGGGTGCTCGGGTGGATGCTGGTGCGCGCCCTCGCGCAGACCGGGGCACTGGATCGCTTCGGCCCTGGCCGGGAACGTTTCGCGACGCCGGCGTCGTAACGCAATGGCCGCGATTCTCGCGCGCGAGCTGGGCTACAAGCACGCGACACGCGCCGAGCCCGCGTTTGCGGGCGTGGACCTGACAGTCGAGCGAGGCGAGCGGATCCTGATCTCCGGCAATTCGGGCTCAGGCAAGTCGACGCTGCTGGCCGTGATCGCCGGTCTCGCAGCCGATGGCGATGACGGCCACTCCATGGGGTCGGTCACGGTCGACGGGACCGTGGGCATGGTCATGCAGGATCCGGAGTCGCAGACGATTTTGTCTCGCGTCGGTGACGACGTCGCCTTCGGCGCTGAAAACATCGCGGTGCCCGCCGCGCAAATCTGGCCCCGCGTGCGCTGGGCGCTTGATGCGGTGGGCCTCGACGTGGAGCTCGATCACAGCACGGCGCGGCTTTCGGGAGGGCAGAAGCAACGCCTCGCGCTGGCGGGGGTGTTGGCGATGGGCGCGGATATCATCATCCTCGATGAGCCGACCGCGAACCTGGACCCGAAGGGCCGCGACGAGATTATTCGCGCTGTCGATAAGGTCTGCGCGCAAACAGGCGCAACGCTGGTGGTCGTGGAGCATCGCCCGGCGCCGTGGAGTGCCGTGGTGGAGACCTACTACCGTCTTGATGAAGCGGGGCTGCACCGCATCGGTGAGTCCGAGCTCGCCCCCACCCCGCAGCTACCGCCGGCGAAAACGATCCCTGAGGGATGTGCCACGGCGGTGCGCGCCAGCGGGCTGCGCACCCGGTTTGGCCCGCGGCACGACCTGGCGATTGCGCAGGGCTACTCCACGGTGATCACGGGTGAAAACGGCACAGGCAAGACCACCCTGGCGCTGGCCCTGGCGGGTTTGACGGCACCACGTGAGGGGACAGTGGCCTACAGCGAGGACATCGCGCAGGGGCTGACAAAACCCTCCCACACGTGGTCGTCGACGCACTTGTCGCAGCGAATCGGCTACGTCTTCCAGGAACCTGAGCATCAGTTTGTCACACCCACGGTGCGCCGTGAAATGGCACTGACCGGCGCGCCGGCGCAGCGCGTCGATACGCTGCTTGCGCGCCTGCGCCTCGAGCACCTCGTCGACGCCAACCCGTTTACCCTATCGGGCGGCGAGAAGCGCCGGCTGTCGGTGGCGACGGCGCTGGTCAACGCACCGCGGCTGGTGTTTTTGGACGAGCCGACCTTCGGCCAGGACGACACGACGTTCGCCGAGCTCGTCGCTCTTATCCGGGAACTGACCGAGGAGGGCATCACCGTGGTGTCGATCACCCACGATGAGGCATTCATGGCTTCGCTCGGTGACGCCGTGCTCGCGCTCGAGGCGGTGGCGCGGTGAACGTGCTCAAAACCGTCAACCCGGTGACCCGCATTCTCGCACTGGCCCTTCTCACCACGCCGCTGATGCTCACCCTCGACGTCGTCTCCGCCGCGGTGACGGTCGCGCTCACGGTCGCCGCTGCGCCGTTTTGCGGGGTTTCCTGGCCCAGGCTGCTCCGCCGCGCCTGGCCGCTGCTTCTCATCGCGCCGATCGCCGGGATTCCCATGGCGCTGTACGGCCGCAGCGGGGGAGAGGTGTACTTCTCCTGGGGGCTGATCAACGTCACGGAGCTGTCGCTGAGCTTGGCGCTCGCGGCGGGCGTGAGGGTGCTGGCGGTGGCGCTGCCCGTGGTCGTGCTGTCCGCCGAGGTGGACCCAACCGACCTCGGCGACGGCCTGGCGCAGGTGCTCAGACTCCCGGAGCGCTTCGTCATCGGCGCAGTCGCCGCGCTGCGCATGCTCACGCTGCTGCGCGAGGACCTCGACGCGATGCGGATGTCGCGCCGGGCGCGCGGCGTCGCCGACACCGGCCGCATCCGCCACCTGTTCTCGCTGGCCTTCGGCGTGCTCGTCATGTCACTGCGCCGCGCCGGCAAGCTCGCCACGGCGATGGAGGCTCGCGGCTTTGGCTCCGGTCCGCGCACGCACGCGCGCGTATCGACGCTTAACGCACGCGACGGCCTCGTCATGGCGGCCTGTCTCGGTGCGGCGCTGCTCAGCCTCGCGATCGCGTGGTACACGGGGCACCTTCGCCCCGTGTGGGCGGTGTCGATTTCGTGACACGCTACACGCTGCTCATCGACGGCCCTTCCGGCGCCGGGAAGACCACCCTCGCCGTACTGATCGGCGAGCGTCTTGGCATCAGGGTCGTGCACCTCGACGACTTTTACCCCGGCTGGGGCGGCCTGGCTGAGGGTGCGCGCATGGTCGCCGACGACGTGCTGCACCCAACCAGGCCGGGTTACTGGCGGTGGGACTGGCAGCGCCAGACGTGCGGCGAGTGGGTGCCGCTCAACCCGGGCGAGGACCTCATCGTCGAGGGTGTCGGTGCGGTGACGGGGGCGTCGCTATGCGCCGCGCGCAGGCTGGGGGATGTGGACACGATGCGTATTGTGGCAGACGACGCGACGAGGAAGGCCCGCGCGCTCTCACGCGACGAGGATTTCGCCCAGTACTGGGACATGTGGGCAGCCCAGGAAGAAGCTCTGGAGAAGCCGCCTGTCGATGTCACTGTGTGGGTGGACTAAATCGCCGGTGTAAGTTCGACGTTATCGGCCCACGTCAGGTCCATGCCAAGAGTGCGCAACCACTGCATGGCGTCGTCGTCGTGGCGCGTGATGCCCTCGACAGCGTTGAGCGTGACGTCGATAGCTTTCTCGGCTTCCTCGGCCGTGATCAAGCCCGCGGAGGTCGCGGCGGCGAGCTCGTCGATATCGAGCACGTCAATCGGGTTACCGGTTAGCGAGACCAGGTCCACGTAGAGGTCGCGGGTGGCCCACACCGCGCCGTCGACGGCGATGTGGGCCACGTCGAAGTAGAAGTCCTGCTCGCGCTCCGAGCCCTCGCGAAAGTGGAAGATGTTGGCGCGCAGCCCGAGATCGGGCAGCAGCCAGCTTTCCAGGTAGCCGAACTCAGGGTGATTCGCGCCGCGCGCCATGTACAGGCCGAATTCGGTGACCTTGAACGTGTCCACCTCGCGCAGAAATCCCTTCGGGTCCGTGTTCGTCTTGGATGCGATATCGAAGGTCTCCTGCTTCACCGGGTGGAGGTCGGCGCTCATGATCTACCTCACATGGAAACTAGCTGCGGTCGGGGCGAAAGCGCAGACGTTGGTGGAGGTGCGGACACTTCCTCCGACGACTGCGAGAACCCGGCCTGATCCCGTGTCGGCGGTCCCGGACAGGGTGGCCGGTCCTAACGGGTTTATTCCGTTGTTCACCAGTGGTGTTACACCGGTGCGCAGGGTGTCGAGGTTGATCCAGTATGCGTTTAACAGCCCCTGGTCCGTGGCGGCCGGAGGGGTGCCCAGCGCGGTGAAGACGAACGCGGCCTGTCCCGGGCCGGCTCCGGGGGTCGGAATCTCCGCGGGGCCGGGCACCGCGATGGCGGAGGCGGTCGAGTGGAGTCCTTCGCCGATGCAGTCCAGCGACACCGTCGGCCAGATGAACTGGGCAAACGTCGGCGCGTCAGAGGGCAGCGGCGGTCCGCCGATCTCGCCGGTGCCCGCGAAGAAGGACACGGCCGCGCGCAGGGCGTCCGCGGCCTCGGCGGGGACAAACGGCTGGCTGGCGAACTCGTTGACCTTCGCCACCGCGAGCGGGGTGGGGCGGCCGAGGTCGTCGATGTAGCGCGAGGCGTCGGGCAGCGCGGACATCTCGGCCGCCTGGGCGGCGGGCGCGGCGAACGTGGCGGTCAGGGCCAGCAGCGCGGCGGCTGCGGCGGACGCGTGGCGGTGGCGGCGTCGAGAAGCGAAAGAGGGGGCAGGCACAGCGCGGGTCCTTTTGTGAGGGAAATTAATAAAAGAGAAATTTACTCTAATCACAGTAATCACATCATGGCGGTAGTCAAGTGGTAAGAATGCATTGAATAGGCAATGCGAGTAGGGTTTGAGGGGTTCTTTACCCCTATTTCTAAAGGAGCACCGGCTCAGTGTCGCATCCTGAATTCCGCAACGTCGCTATCGTCGCGCACGTTGACCACGGCAAGACCACCCTAGTCAACGCGATGTTGGAGCAGTCCGGCGTCTTCGCCGACCACGGTGAACACGGAGATCGGGTGATGGATTCCGGCGAGCTCGAGTCCGAGCGCGGAATCACGATTTTGGCCAAAAATACCTCCATCCGCCGCGCGGGCGCGGGCAAGGACGGGCGCGACCTCGTCATCAACGTCATCGATACCCCGGGCCACGCCGACTTCGGTGGCGAGGTCGAGCGCGGCCTGTCCATGGTCGACGGCGTCGTGCTGCTTATCGACGCCTCCGAGGGGCCGCTGCCCCAGACCCGCTTCGTCCTGGGCAAGGCACTGGAGGCGAAAAAGCCCGTCATCATCTGCGTGAACAAGACGGACCGCCCCGACGCGCGTATCGACGAGGTCGTCGACGAAGCCCAGGACCTCCTGCTCGAGCTCGGCGCTGGCTTGGAAGATCCCGCCGCCGCCGATGCCGCCGAGAACCTGCTTGAGCTGCCCGTGCTCTACACCTCGGGTCGCGCAGGCCGCGCCTCGCTGAACAACCCGGGCAACGGCGAGCTGCCCGACAACGACGACCTGCAGCCGCTTTTCGACGTCATCTACGACACCCTGCCCGAGCCCTCGGCGGACATCGACGCGCCGTTCCAGGCGCAGGTGACCAACCTGGACTCTTCGTCCTTCCTCGGCCGTATCGCGCTGATCCGCGTCTACGCCGGCTCGGTGAAGAAGGGCCAAACCGTGGCCTGGGTGCACTACGACGCCGACGGCAACCAGCACGTCAAGAACGTCAAGATCGCCGAGCTGCTGATCACCCAGGGCCTCGAGCGCATCCCGGCGACCGGTGAGGTCGTCGCGGGCGACATCGCCGCTGTGTCCGGCATCGACGAGATCATGATCGGCGACACCCTGACCGACCCCGAGAACGTCGTCCCGCTGCCGCGCATCAAGGTCGACGACCCGGCCATCTCCATGACCATCGGCGTGAACACCTCCCCGCTGGCTGGCCGCGGCGGCGGCGACAAGCTCACCGCCCGGATGGTCAAGGCGCGCCTGGACCAGGAACTGATCGGTAACGTCTCCATCCGCGTCCTGCCCACCGAGCGTCCCGACGCGTGGGAGGTGCAGGGCCGCGGTGAGATGGCGCTGACCGTGCTCATCGAGACCATGCGCCGCGAAGGCTTCGAGCTGACCGTGGGCAAGCCGCAGGTGGTGACGAAGGAGATCGACGGCAAGGTCCACGAACCCTTCGACCACGTGATCATCGACACCCCCACCGAGTACCAAGGTGCGGTGACCCAGCTCATGGCCAACCGCAAGGGCCAGATGACCGGCATGTCGAACACCGGTTCCGGCGACTGGGTGCGCATGGAGTTCGACATCCCGTCGCGCGGCCTGATCGGCTTCCGCACCACCTTCCTCACCGAAACCCGTGGCGCGGGCATTGCCAACTCGTACTCCATCGAGCACCGCCCGTGGGCCGGCGAGATCAAGGGCCGCCCGACCGGTTCGCTGGTCGCAGACCGTTCCGGCCAGGTCACCGCGTACGCGCTGATGCAGCTGTCCGACCGCGGCGACTTCTTCGTCGAGCCGGGTGCCGAGGCCTACGAGGGCATGGTCGTAGGCGCGAACTCGCGCGACGAGGACATGGACATCAACATCACCAAGGAAAAGAAGCTGACCAACATGCGCTCCGCCACGGCGGACGCGACGGTCACCCTGGCCAAGGCGCGCACCCTGTCGCTGGATGAGGCGATTGAGTTCTGCGACGAGGACGAGTGCGTCGAGGTTGCCCCGAACGCGATGCGCGTGCGCAAAATCATCCTCAACGCCACCGAGCGCGGCCGCGCCCGTTCCCGCGCGAAGCAGTTGAATAAGTAGGTCGACCTCGCTTAAAGGTTTGACTCGCGTGCAGTTCTTCTCAACGCCCCGTCTCACCGCGGTGGCCGGCGCCGCGCTGCTGGCGCTGGCGCTGCCCGCCTGCGCCGCGGACCCGGGCCCGCCGCCGCTGGTGCAGCAGGAGGAACTGGATCGGCTCGACCAGTCGGCCACGACCACAACGACGCCCACGGAAGCGCGCCCGGAACGCACCGAGATCCAGGTCGGCGCGGAACCGCTGCGCGGCGGGCTCAACCCGCATTTGCTTTCCGACGACTCCTCGGTCGTGCAATTCATCGCTGATCTGGCGCTGCCCAGCGCCTACCTCGACGGCGCGCTAAACAATGATGTGGTCGTTGGCGCCGCGGTGCGCGCGACCTCGCCGGCGGCGATGACGGTGCGCTACGTGATCAACCCGGAGGCGCAGTGGTCTGACGGGACGCCGCTGACCGGCGCCGACTTCGCGTACCTGTGGCGAGGCATGTCCACCACCGCCGGTGCGATCGATCCGGCGGGCTACCTCGCGGTTTCCAACGTGCGCGTGTCCGGGCCCGCCGGCAAGACCGTTGACGTGGACTTTTCCACGCGCGTGGAGGACTGGCAGTCGCTGTTCAACTACCTTTTGCCCTCGCACCTGCTTGCCGCCGACGCGTCCGACTTCGCCACCGCGGCACACGACGGGTTGCCCGCGTCCGGCGGGCGGTTCATGCTGCAGTCGGTTGATCGGGGCCGCGGGACAATCACGCTCAACCGCAACGACAGGTTCTGGGGTGACAACCCCGCGCGCGTCGACGTGCTCACCATCAACGCCGTGCGCGACACGACCCAGATCGCCGACCAGCTGCGCTCCGGCCAGCTCGGCTTCGTGGACAAAATCCCAGAAGAGACCACGCGCGAGGTCTTCGAGCTCATCCCCGGCACCCAAACCCGGCTTGTCGACGGCCCACGCACCCTCGGCCTGACCCTGTCCACCACCTCGCCGCTTCTGTCCAGCGAGGACGCGCGCAAAGAGCTGCGCTCGCTTGTCGACGTCCCCCTGCTCGCGCGCCTGGCCGCTGGGCGCTCCTCCGAGCTCGTCGTCGCCGACCACGAGCTGCCGACAGACGAAGGACCGACCGTGCTGCCGGCGCGCGTGAGCGAAAATCGTTCGCTGCGCATCGCCGCCGACGCTGCCGACCCGGAGGCCTCTGCCGCCGCCCGCTCCTTGGCGGACCTGCTGGTCCAACGTGGGGTTCAGGCGCGGGTGGTGTCCACCGACACCTTGAGCGTCGTGTCCACCGGCCTGCCCTCGGGCTCGGTTGACGTGTTCGTCCACTGGGAACCCGCCGCCGCGAACCTTAACGACGCCGCAAGCCGTGTCGCCTGCCCGCCGCAGGACTACCGCTCCGGCAACCTCGCAGGGCTGTGCAGCCCGGAGACCGACGAGCTGGCAGGAGACATCCTCGCTGGCGCTTACACGCTGGCGGACGCGCGCGACAAGGTCGACGAGGTGCTCACGGGCCAGGCCGTGTGGGTGCCTCTGCTGCACGAGCGGCGGATCATCGTCCTCGGCAGCGGCATCGTGGGCACCGACCCCGAGGTGATGCTGCGGGAGGACGGCTTGTCCAGTGCAGCAGGCTGGCGCGTCGGCCCGACCGGTGCGGCGCCGGCGCAGGAGCCTGAATAGGGGCCGGTGTAGGCTGGCCGCACACGTGGCTTTTCACAACTGTGTTCCCACACTCGAGCTCGAGCACCCTTGCCGTGTCTGAGCGCTTCGTAGCATTGCTGACACAGCATTGAAGTGCGAGGAGAGGAACCCAGCAATGTTTTACAAGTCGGACGTCCGCGCGACGTTGATGGCCTACGACCCGACGGCGACGCCCGAGCACGTGGACTCGCTCTACCAGCAGATAGCAACCGAGTGGGAGGGGCAGTGGAACAGCCTGCTCAATAGGGCGGTCGACGATTACCACGAGCAGACGGGGCTCTGGCCGGACGGCGTGCAGAGGGGGGAAGTTCGTGGACCAGGCGAAGCAGCTGGCGACCGATCTGGTGATGGGGGCGTATCTGGAACCGATGACGCGGGAGATCGTGCAGCGGCTGTTGGACAATGACGAGGAGGACAACCCGCACCTGAAGGCACTCCAGGACCCGGAGGGGTGGTGGAAGGACTTTTCGGACATCGTTCCGAGCCGGGACGCGACGGACATGATGAAGGAGCTGTGGATCGACGAACCGATTCGCTTCCAGGTACTGGCGGAGAGACTGTTCGAGAGGAGGCTGAATCTGGGTCTCGAATTACCCAACGGCCCGCAGCACAGAGATTATCAGCCGATCATGGAACAGATTCAGCAGGCAGTTCGTCGAACGAAAGCACGAGACCGGGCACGCGAGCAGGCTCTAAACTCGCGCTAGCATCCTTAACCCGCACGCAAGCCTATTACGCTGGTGTCAACGCTTGACGAAACACTAAAAGGAGTTCACCCATGGCGCAGCGTGACTTGGCAGGCTACAGGGTAGTGGCGGTGCACGCCCACCCGGACGACGAGGCGATTTCCACGGGAGGCGCCCTCGCTGACCTCGCCTCCCGCGGTGCGGACGTCCTCGTTGTCACTTGCACCCTCGGTGAGGAGGGCGAAGTTATCGGAGACACCTACCGCTACCTCGTCGCCGATCAAGCCGACCAGCTTGGCGGATTCCGCATCGGCGAGCTCGCCAGGGCGTGCGAGATCCTGGGGGTGCGCCAGCAGTTCTTAGGCGGCGCTGGCCGCTACCGCGACAGCGGCATGGCGGGCGCGTTGTCGAGCGAGCACCCGCGGGCCTTCGTCAACTCTGGCGATGCCGCGGTGGCTGATCTCGCCGACATCTTCACCGCGGAGCGACCACACCTTGTGCTCACCTACGGCCCCGATGGTGGCTACGGCCACCCGGATCACATCCGCGCCCACGAGATCACCCACGCCGCCGCCGAGCGCGTCGGGGGCGTGGGGCGCATCCTGTGGGTCGTGCGGTTGCGCGAGGAGCTCGAGGCGAACCTGCCCACGACGGTGCCGCACGGGTGGACGGCGGCCGCGCCGGGCGAGCTCGATGCGGTCGATGCCTGCGACACGTGGGTGGATCTAAACGACCTCGTCTACACCGCCAAGGTTGAGGCGATGCGGGCGCACGCGACTCAGGTGTGGATCGGGGACGGGTACGCCTCCGTGACCAACCCGCACTCCGCCGTCGCGGCCGGCCCGGTCACCGCCTACGCGCTCTCCAACCTCACCGCCCAGGCTGTGCTGCGCCGCGAGCACTATAAATTCGGCGCCTACACCCCGATTGAGCACAGGGCGGGGCTGCTCAGCGGGCTGGACAAGTGAGCGAGACAGTCGTCCGCGACAACTTCAGCCGCGGCGAGGCGGTGTGGGGGATTGTCTGGCTGTGCATCGGCGCGGCCGTCTCAGTCCTGCTCGAGGTAGTCTACCTCGGCGCGACGGTTTTCGGGGTGCCGTTGCCGATGAGCATCGTCGTCGCGTTCCTGTTTAACGCGGTGCTGACGAGGACGGCGTTGCTGTGGGCGTCGATACGCGCGATTGCTCTTATCCCGCTGGCGGTGTGGGTGGGGGTCTTTCTGATTTTGCTGGCGGTGCTACCCGCGAGCGGAACAATGTTGGTGCCTAATAATATTCTCACTGTTGTCCTGATGTTTGCCGGACTGGCCGGAGGCGTGTGGCCCGTTTTGAAACGGTAGTGACATAATGACGGGCATGACTTACATCATTGCTCAGCCGTGTGTCGACGTGCTGGACCGCTCCTGCGTGGAGGAGTGCCCCGTCGACTGCATCTACGAAGGCAAGCGCATGCTCTACATCCACCCGGACGAGTGCGTCGACTGCGGCGCCTGCGAGCCCGCCTGCCCGGTGGAAGCCATCTTCTACGAAGACGACACCCCCGAGGAGTGGGCCGACTACTACGACGCTAACGTCGCGTTCTTCGACGACCTCGGCTCCCCGGGCGGCGCCATGAAGCTTGGCCCCCAGGACTTCGACCACCCGTTTGTCGCCGCACTGCCGCCCCAGAACCAGTAATAATATGCCGCGCACACCGCTGGGCTCGAAGCTGCCCGATTTCCCGTGGGACACGATTGCCGACGTCAAGGAGCGCGCCGCAGCGCATCCTGACGGCATCGTGGACCTGTCCGTGGGCACGCCCGTCGACCCGGTAAGCCCGTCGATCCAGCTCGCGCTCGCCGAAAACGCCGCCGAGCCCGGCTACCCGCAGACCGTCGGCACCCCCGAGCTGCGCCAGGCGATTGTCGACGCCCTAACGCGCCGCTACAACGCAGCCGGCCTCGGGCCCGACTCGGTGCTGCCGGTGGTGGGCACCAAAGAAGCCATCGCGTGGCTGCCCACGACACTGGGATTTAGCGAGTCAACCGTAGCGATCCCCGAGGTCGCGTACCCGACCTACGAGGTCGGAGCGCTCATCGCGGGTTGCCGCGTGGTGCGCGCGGATACGCCCGAGGACGCCGCAGGCGCCGAGCTGGTGTTCATTAACTCCCCGTCGAACCCGTCGGGTCAGGTGCGCAGCATCGACGAGCTGCGCGCGTGGGTGCAGTACGCCCGCGACACGCACGCGATCATCGCCTCCGACGAGTGCTACCTGGGCTTGGCCTGGTCCGCCGAGCCGGTGTCTCTGCTCGACCCGCGCGTCACCGACGGCGACAACACCAACCTGGTCGCGATCCACTCGCTGTCGAAGACGTCCAACCTCGCCTCCTACCGCGCGGGTTTCCTCGCCGGCGACGAGGCGCTCATCCAAGAGCTGCTGCTCGCGCGCAAGCACGCCGGCCTGATGGTGCCCGGCCCCATCCAGCACGCGATGATCGCCGCGCTTGTCGACGACGAGCACGAGCAGCTCCAGCGCCTCATCTACGCCAAGCGCCGCGAGGTGCTTAGCGACGCCCTGACCAACGCCGGGTTCAGCATCGACCACTCCGAGGCCGGGCTCTACCTCTGGGCGCGGCGCGAAGGCGCGACCTCGCGCGACAGCCTCGACTGGTTAGCGCAGCGCGGTATTCTGGCCGCCCCCGGCGACTTCTACGGCCCGGCGGGGGCCAACCACGTGCGCGTCGCCCTGACCGCCACAGACGAGCGGATCGCCGCTGCCGCGTCGCGTTTGGTGTCCTAGATGCCCAGCACCGCGGTACGCCTGCGTGCGGGCATCAGGGAGTTTGTGAAGTTCGGGCTCGTCGGCGGCTCCGGCCTCGCCGTGAACCTGGTCGCGTTCTACGTGTTCAAGAAGGCGCTCGAGCTGGGTTTCGGCATTCACGAGGCCGACGCGTTTCTCAACCTCTTTGGCACGCGCTTTAACATCCGCTACTACCACGTGCTCTCCACGGCCGCGTTCGTGGTGGCCAACATTTGGAACTACCAGCTCAACCGTTCGTGGACGTTCAAGCACATCCCGAAGCGCAACTGGTTCGCCGGGTTCTTCCCGTTTTTGACCACGGGCGCGCTCGCGTTTGTCGTCTCGCTGACGTTCATGACGCTGCTAATGAACCCGACCTCGCCGATCGCGCTGCCGGATCACATTTTCGACGACTCCACCGGCCTGCGCACCAAGTCGTACTGGGCGCAGGCCATCTCGACGCTCATCGCGATGCCGGTGAACTTCATGGTGAACAAGTACTGGGCGTTTCGCAAGCCGAAAATCGCCGGCATCTAAGAGCTGGGCTCTAGTTGTTGTCGTGGAGCTCGGTGTTGAGCTCGACACCCTTCGCCCGCAGCGCCTCGACGGCGCCGGTCAGGGAGTTGCGGCGGAACAGGATGCCGCTCTTGCCGGAAAGCTCAATCGCCTTGATCTCGGCGCCGTCGGTGTAGCCGTACGCCGACGCGACGTCGCCGGTGACCTTTACAAGGGTGCCCGCGGTCACGTAGAGGCCGGCCTCGACGATGCAGTCGTCGCCAAGCGAGATGCCCACGCCGGCGTTCGCGCCGAGCAGGCAGCGCTGGCCGAGGGTGATCGTTTCCTTGCCGCCGCCGGACAGGGTGCCCATGATGGAGGCGCCGCCGCCGATGTCGGTGCCGTCGCCCACGGTCACGCCCGCGGAGATCCGGCCCTCGACCATGGAGGCGCCGAGCGTGCCGGCGTTGAAGTTGACGAAGCCCTCGTGCATGACGGTCGTGCCCTCGGCCAGGTGGGCGCCGAGGCGGACGCGGTCGGCGTCACCGATGCGCACGCCGGACGGTACGACGTAGTCGACCATGCGGGGGAACTTATCCACGGAGAGAACGACGACGGGGCCCTTCGCCGCGAGGCGGGAGCGGGTGAGCTGGAAGTCGGAGCCTACGCAGGGGCCGTAGTTGGTCCACACGACGTTGGCCAGCAGGCCGAAGACACCGTCCATGTTCGCACCGTGGGGAGCGACAAGGCGGTGGGACAGCAGGTGCAGGCGCAGGTAGACGTCGTAAGCGTCGACGGCGGGCTCGGAGATGTCGGCGATCGAGGTCTCAACCTGGACGCGCGCCACGCCGCGGTCCTCGTCAGCGCCTACCAGGTGGGCGAAACGTGCGTCCGGCTCGTCGATACGCACCGTGCCGGTGTTCTCCACCGGCTCGCCCAGCTTGGGGGCGGGGTACCAAACATCGAGAACGGTTCCGTTGTGGGTGACGGTGGCGATGCCACGGGCGCGCGCAGACACAGTGGTGGAGTTAGTCATGCATGACACCTTAGATCATGGTGTGTGCCAAACCCGTCAGGCCCGTCGGGTGAGTGCGGAGATGCCAACGAGCACCGCGGAAAGGGCAAGCACGGCGAGGATCTGGTTGCGCGCGGAGGCGTCGAAAAGCATCAGTGCGACGATGCCGACGAGCGCAACGAGCGTCACGGGTGCGAGCCAGCTGGGCGCGCGGGCGATGTCGTCGCCACTGAGGCGGTCGCGCAGCCGCATGTAGCTCAGGGAGATCATGACCCAGATGACGATGAGGCAGCCGCCGACCGCGGTCATCAGGAAGGTGAGCAGCCCCGGCGGGTTCCACCACTGCAGGCCGACGGAGAGGAAGGCGAAGAACACTGAGACCAGCACCGAGTTAATCGGCACGCCCTGGTCGTTGGTGCGGCGCAGCCATGCGGGAGCGTCGCCGTCGAGGGCCTGCTGGTATGCCATGCGCGAGGTGCCGTAAATCTGCGCGTTGAATGCGGAGAGCAGCGCCAACACGATTACGGCCTCCATGAAGCCGACGGCGCCGGGGATGTTCGCCAGGGCGAGGACCTGGGTGAAGGGGGATTCGGCGGCGGACTGGGCGTCGTCGATACGCGAGTACGGCAGCAGTAAAATGATGATGACGACCGAGCCGATGTAGAACAGGCCGATGCGCCAAATGATCGAGGTGACCGCCTTCTTCACGGCAGCCGCCGGGTTCTTCGACTCGGCCGCGGCGATGGTGACCACCTCGATGCCGCCGAACGCGAAGGCGACGGCGAGCAGGCCCGCGGCGATGCCGGCGATGCCATTCGGCGCGAACCCGGACTCGGCAATGTTGTCGAAGCCGACGAAGTTTGTGCCGGGCAACAGGCCGAGGAACAGTGCCGTGCCGATGATCAGGAAGCCGACGATGACGACGATTTTGATCATCGCGAACCAGTACTCAA
The DNA here is from genome assembly GCF_007641235.1 of Corynebacterium sanguinis. Taxonomy (NCBI): domain Bacteria; kingdom Bacillati; phylum Actinomycetota; class Actinomycetes; order Mycobacteriales; family Corynebacteriaceae; genus Corynebacterium; species Corynebacterium sanguinis. Next base: position 2,241,914 of record NZ_CP038157.1, on the reverse strand, counting down.
ACTCGCCGAAGCCCCTGACCTGGGCGAGGTTGATCGCGGTGAAGATCAGCACGGTGACTAAGGCGGGGACCCACTGCGGAACGCCGAACCACTGCGACATGATCGCTGCCGCGCCCGTGATTTCCGCGCCGCCGACCATGATCAGTAGGAACCAGTACAGCCAACCGAGCAGGAAGCCGGCCCAGTTGCCAAACGCCAATCTGCCGTAGGTGGCGAAGGAACCAGGGGAGGGGTGCGCCGCCGCCATCTCGCCGAGCATGCGCATGACTGCCACGACGATCGCGCCGGCGACAATGTAGGCAAGCAGGATCGCGGGGCCGGCCGCGCGGATGCCCGCGCCGACGCCCAGGAACAGTCCGGCGCCGACGGCCATGCCCAGGCCCATCAGCGTCAGGTGGCGGGGCTTCAACCCGGTGCCCAGCGCGGGGTTGCTGGTAGAGGCGGGGGTGTGTTTAGTGCTCAAGGTGGGTCCTCTCGGTGTGCAGCGCGGTGCGCTGTTTGAACGTGTCAGTGTGTGTCCAGACCAGCCCGGCGATGGTGACGACGCCGACGACGACCACCACCGCGAACATCTGGAAGCGGCCCTCCGCGGTGGTGAGCATCAGTGCGACGATGCAAGCGGCAAGCGCGATGGTGGCCCACGGCAGCACGCGCGGCGCCCACATGCGCACGTGCGTGATCTCGCCGGATGCCACTAGGCGCGGGTGGAGGCGCAGGAAGGAAAACGCGATGGCGAACCACAAAACGATCAGGCAGCCGCCGACCGCGTTGAGCAGAAACGGCAGCAGACCCGGCGGGTTCCAGTACTGCAGGGCCACGGCGACGAAGCCGAAGAACACCGACAACACGACGGCGCGCATGGGCACGCCGCGCGAGTCTGTGGCCTGGAAGAACACGGGGGCGTCGCAGCGGTGTGCGAGGTTGTGCAGGAAACGCGAGGAGCCGTAGATCTGCGTGTTGCAGGCCGAGAGCAGCGCGACGACGATCACCGCCTCCATGATTCCGACGGCGCCGGGGATGTTCGCCAGCTGCAACACGGCGGTAAAGGGCGACTCGGCGGCGACGTCCGCGCCACCGATCTCGGAGTAGGGCAGCAGCAGGGTGATCAGGACGACGGAGCCAATGTAGAAGATACCGATGCGCCACATAATCGAGCGGATCGCGGAGTGGACGGCGACCTCCGGGTCCTCGGACTCCGCCGCGGCGATGGTGACCATCTCGATGCCGCCGAAGGCGAACGCCACGGCGAGCAGGGCAGTGGCAACACCGCCGAAGCCGTTGGGCATGAACCCGACCTCGGCGATGTTGTCGAAGCCGACGAATCCGCTTGCGGGCAACAGGCCTAGCCACAGTGCGACGCCGAGGGCGAGGAAGGCGATAATCACCGCGACCTTGATCAGGGCGAACCAGAACTCGAACTCGCCGAACTTGCGCACCGCCGCGAAGTTAATCACGGTGAAGAACACGATGGCGACCAAGGCGGGGATCCACGGGGAGACGCCGAACCAGCCGGCGACGATCCGGGACGCGCCGGTGATTTCCACCGCCATGATCATGATCATCATGAACCAGTACAGCCAGCCGACGGCGAAGCCGGCCCACGCGCCGAAGGCCTGCTCGGCGTAGGTGGAAAACGTGCCCGACGACGGTCGCGCCGCGACCATTTCGGCGAGCATCTGCATGATGCACACGGTGATGGCACCGGCAATCATATAAGCAATGACTACGGCTGGTCCGGCGGCTTGAATACCGACACCGGTGCCCAGGAACAACCCGGCGCCGATCGCCGAGCCGAGGCCCATCATGGTCAGATGACGGGTTTTCAACCCGCGACGCAACCCGGTGGAGGCACCTGGGTCGCGCGGGGCCGCCGGTTCGGGCGGCGAAATGGTGTGGGACATGCGCTTTAGAATAAACCGGGCGTCGGTGAATTGAGAGCGCAGGGGGTGGGTTTTTCGTGGTGTGGGTTTGGGGTGTCTTCTGCGGTGGGATGTCTGGGTCGTTGGGTTGCGGGGTGTGAAAGCCCTGGTCGGGGTTCGTTGGGTTGGCTTGACCGTGACATCTTGGGTGGTGGAATGTCACGGTGAAGCGGCTGTGCGGTGTAAAACCGCAGGTCGGGGTTCGTTGGGTTGGCTTGACTGTGACATCTTGGGTGGTGGAATGTCACGGTGAAGCGGCTGCGCGGTGTAAAACCGCAGGTCGGGGTTAGTTGGGTTGGCTTGACTGTGACATCTTGCGTGGTGGAATGTCACGGTGAAGCGGCTGCGCGGTGTAAAACCGCAGGTCGCGCATCGTTGGGTCGGGTTGACTGTGACATCTTGGGTGGTGGAATGTCACGGTGAACCGGCTGCGCGGTGTAAAACCGCAGGTCGCGCATCGTTGGGTTGGGTTGACCGTGACATCTTGGGTGGTGGAATGTCACGGTGAACCGGCTGCGCGGTGTAAAACCGCAGGTCGCGCATCGTTGGGTTGGCTTGACTGTGACATCTTGGGTGGTGGAATGTCACGGTGAAGCGGCTGCGCGGTGTAAAACCGCAGGTCGGGGTTAGTTGGGTTGGCTTGACTGTGACATCTTGGGTGGTGGAATGTCACGGTGAAGCGGCTGCGCGGTGTAAAACCGCAGGTCGCGCATCGTTGGATCGGGTTGACTGTGACATCTAACCCGGTGAAATGTCACGGTGAACCGGCTGCGCGGTGTAAAACCCCAGGTTGGCAGTGCCGGGATCGGGTTGACCGTGACATCCCGGCCACCGAAATGTCTCGGTGAACCACCGGCAGAACCTAAAAACCCAGGTCGGCCGCCCCGACAACCGCCTGATCGTGACTTCCCACCTACCGCAATGTCACGGTCAACCGACAAAACGCGAAACCCCACTACCGCGGCCGGAGCACGGGGCACGCCGAGTTCGGCTCGTTGGTAATGCTGATGTCGCTTTGCCCCGCGATGGCCCCGGCGGAGATCATCGCCCCGGAGCGCGAATCCACGATGGTGGTTGTCGGCTCGAGCATGACGTTGACGCCGATTTCGCAGCGATCGCCCAAATCGACACCGATCACCCCGGCTGCGGGTCGCAGCACGCAGTCGCGGCCGACGCGCAGCGGGGTGCGGTTGTGACGCTGCGCCGACGTCGCGATCAGCGCCGAGGACAGCCCGACATTGGTGCCTTCCCCCACGACGACCGCGGAGGACAGCCGGCCCTCAATCCGGGCGCGCCCCAGCGACCCCGAGTTGTAGGACACGTAGCCTTCGCGCATCACGGAGGTGCCCGGCGCGAGGTAGGCGCCGAGGCGGACGCGCTCGGCCTCGGCGATGGACACTCCGGACGGCACGACATAGTCGACCATCCTCGGCAGGCGCTCGATGCCGTAGACGTGGATCTGCCCGCGCGAGCGTAGGGAGGTGCGCACGTGCTCGAAGTTGTCGCTCAAGCACGGACCCTTGTTTGTCCACACCACCGGCACGAGGTGCTCCAGGCAGTCGGTCATGTTCAACTCCAGGGGCTTGACCAGCCGGTGGGAGAGCAGGTGCAGGCGCAGGTAGACGTCGTGGGCGTCGACGGGTGGCTCGGATAGGTTCGCGATGACGGTGCGCACCGGCACCAGCTCAACGAGCCGGTCGCGGTCCATGCCGACGATGGAGAGGAATCGGTCGGACAGTTCTCGCGCCCCGACTCGGGTGGTGCCGGTGGTGAGGGCGTCGATAAGCGAAGCGTCTGTGATGAGTCGAGGGGAGGGGTACCACGTGTCCAGGGTTGTCCCGTCCATGGCGATGTTGGCGATTCCCGTCGCTTCGGCTCCCAGCGGCATGTGTCACATCATAAACGTAGGATTGCCGTGTGGCTTTACTGAATCTCTTCGCTGATCCCGTTGATCTGACCGCGGCTTTGATCGACATCGAGTCGCCCTCGCACCACGAGCGCGACATCGCGGACGCGATCGAGGCCGCCCTGCGCGAGCTCGAGGGGGTCGAGGTGATCCGCCGGGGGAACACGGTCGTCGCGAGGACCCACCACGGCTTGCCGCAGCGCGTCGTGCTCGCTGGCCACGTCGATACCGTCCCCCTGGCAGGCAATACCCCGCACCGCCTGGAGGACGGGGTGCTGCACGGTTGCGGGTCGGTGGACATGAAGTCGGGCCTGGCCTGCTACCTGGGAGCTTTCGCCCGCTTATCGACGCCCCACGCCAGCGCTTTCGATCTGACACTGATCGCCTACGAGGGCGAGGAGGTCTCCAGCGAACACAACGGCCTGTACCACCTGGAGCGCGACCGCCCCGAGCTGCTCGCCGGCGACTTGGCGCTGCTCGGCGAGCCCTCCGGCGCGATCATCGAGGCCGGCTGCCAGGGCACGATCCGCGTGTTCGTGCGTGCCCACGGCACGCGTGCCCACTCGGCGCGAAGCTGGCTGGGCGACAACGCCGCGCACAAGCTCGCGGGCGTGCTCACGCGCGTGGCGGGTTACGAGCCGCGCAGCGTCACCATCGCGGGCTGCGAGTACCGCGAGGGGCTCAACGTCGTGGGGCTCGAGGGGTTCGTGGCGACGAACACGATCCCGGATTTCGCCCAGCTGACCATCAACTTCCGCTACGCGCCAGACCGCAGTGTCGATGACGCCAAGGCGCACCTCGTCGAGGCGCTGCAGTTGGAAGAAGGCCTGGAGCTGGTGTGGGACGACATCGCCCCGGCGGCGCTGCCGGGGCTTGACGACCCAGTGGCGCGCGACCTGATCAAGGCCGTGGGCGGAAACGTGCGGGCGAAGTTCGGATGGACGGATGTGGCGCGGTTCTCTACCCTTGGAACTCCGGCCGTGAACTTCGGGCCGGGCGACCCCGGCTTCGCTCACAAGGTGGACGAGCAGTGCCCGACCGAGCAGATTTACACCGTCGCCCGCACGCTCGAGGCCTACCTCGCGGCCCGGCCCGCCCACTAAGCGGCAAACTTTTCACATACTTTCTTCACCGACCAACGAGAGGGAAACGTGGCGCCCCACATCACCCCGAAGCCCGAGCGCAACCGTAAACTGCGCGGGCCGATCATGCTGCGCAGCGACGAGCAGCAGCAGTCCACCCACGACCAGCGCCTGCTGGAGTCCCAGGGCAGCAGCGACCACGACTGGAAGCACGCCGACCCGTGGCGCGTGATGCGCATCCAGTCGGAGTTCGTCGCCGGTTTCGACGCCCTGTCCGAGCTGCCGAAGGCCGTGACCGTGTTCGGCTCCGCCCGCCTCGGCGAGGGCACCGCCGAGTATGAGCAGGCCCGCGAAGTGGGCAAGGCGCTGGTGGATGCGGGCTACGCCGTGATCACCGGCGGCGGGCCGGGGCTGATGGAGGGCCCGAACCGCGGCGCGCACGAGGCGGGCGGCCTCTCCGTCGGTCTGGGCATCGAGCTGCCGTTCGAGCAGGGCCTCAACGACTGGGTCGATCTGGGCTTGAACTTCCGGTACTTCTTCGCCCGCAAGACCATGTTTTTGAAGTACTCCCAGGCGTTTATCACCCTGCCGGGCGGCTACGGCACCCTCGACGAGGTCTTCGAGGTGCTGTGCATGGTGCAAACCGGCAAGGTGACCAACTTTCCGATCGTGCTCATGGGCGTCGACTTCTGGAGCGGCCTGGTCGACTGGATTCGCGGCCAGCAGCTTGCCCGCGGCCTCATCTCCGAGGGCGACGACCAGCTGTTCCTGGTCACCGACTCAGTCGACGAGGCCGTGGCCTACATCGTCGAGGCGCACAAGGTGATGACGGACCAGCGCCTGAAAGACACCGAGTAGAACGTGGCCGCCGAGCTCGCGCGGGTGATGGCGATCATCAACCGCACCCCGGATTCCTTCTACGACAAGGGCGCAACCTTCCACCTGGAGAAGGCGCTTGAGCGTGCCGACGCCGTCATCGCCGACGGAGCCTCCATCGTCGACGTCGGCGGGGTCAAGGCGGGACCGGGTGAGCAGGTCTCCGTGGCAGAAGAGATCGACCGGGTCGTGCCGCTCATCGCGGCGGTGCGCGAGCGCCACCGCGACGTGGGCATTTCGGTGGACACGTGGCGCGCCCCCGTCGCCGAGGCCGCGGCCGAGGCCGGCGCGGACCTGATCAACGACACGTGGGCGGGCTGGGACCCCGAGCTCGTCGAGGCCGCCGGGGCGCTGCGGATCGGCTACGTCTGCTCGCACACGGGCGGGGCAACGCCGCGCACGAGGCCGCACCGCGTGCATTACGACGACGTTGTCCATGACGTCGTCACGCAAACAGTCGGCCTGGCCGAGCGCGCGGCATCGCTCGGGGTGCCCGAAGACAAGGTCTTTATCGACCCGGCGCACGACTTCGGCAAGAACACGTTCCACGGGCTCGAGATCCTGCGCCGCGTCGATGAGCTCGTGGCCACGGGGTGGCCGGTGCTCATGGCGCTGTCCAACAAGGACTTCGTCGGAGAGACCGTCGACCGCCCAGTCGGCGGGCGCGTCGCGGGCACGCTCGCGGCTACCGCCTGGGCCGCGGCGCGGGGAGTGGCCGCCTTCCGCGTCCACGAGGTGCGCGATACCGTCGACGTGATCCGCATGACCGCGGCGATCGGCGGCGATGCCCCGCCGCTGAACACGGTGCGGGGCCTAGCGTGAGGGTCAGCGTCGTCATCCCAGCGCTCAACGAGCAAGACACCGTGGCGCACGTCGTCGCCGCGTGCCTGGCCTCGCAGGCGCACGAAGTCGTCGTCGTCGACTCCGACTCCACCGACGCCACCGCCAGCCGGGCCCGCGAGGCCGGGGCGCGGGTAATCAACTGGGCCGATGTGTACCCGCAGCTCCCACCGCGCCCGGGCAAGGGCGAGGCGCTGTGGCGCGGGGTGAAGGCAGCCTCCGGGGACGTGGTGGTGTTCATCGATGCCGACGTCACCTCGGTGGAAGCTAGATGGGTAGACACGCTCGCCGCGCCTTTCGTTGATGCGGGGATCCACTTGGTTAAAGCGTCGTACAGGCGCGACCTCGGCGCCGCGGCTGGCGGTGGCGGGCGGGTTACCGAGCTCACCGCTAAGCCTCTGCTGCGCGCGCTGTTCCCCGAACTCGCCGATATCACCCAGCCCCTGGCAGGCGAGTACGCGATCCGCCGCGACACCGCGCTCGAGCTGCCGTTCGTCGACGGCTACGGGGTGGAAGCGGGCTTGCTTCTCGACGTCGCCGCGACGCACGGCCGCGAAGCGATCAGCCAGGTGGAGCTCGGCGCGCGCCAGCACCGCAACCGCCCCTTGACCGAGCTCGGCCCGATGGCGGACGTGGTGGCCGCGACCATCCTTCAGCGCGCCGGGGTCGCGTCTGCGGGAGTGGGGCAACGATCACCGTGGGCGAGCGTTAGGATGTGACCCATGCTGTCCTGGATCCTGCTCATGCTCATCGTCGCCATCGTCTGCCTGATTGGCGTGATGGCCAGCGTGTATCTCTTCGGCCGGGGCGAGGCGCTGCCGCCTCTGGCGGAGACCACCGACGTGATCGAGCACAACCGCCGCGCGGTCGAGCAGGGCGACATGAACGCGGTGCAGCTCGAGGTCGTGCACCGCGGCTACAAAATGGACCAGGTTGATGCCCTTCTGACCCAGCTCGCTGACCTGCGCCGACTGACACCCGACAGCGAAATTCGCGCTGCCACCGCCAAAAACGGCGTAGGATCGGGTGAAACGCCTGCGTGAGAAGGAGTAAAACCCAATGGCAGCAATGAAACCCCGCACCGGCAACGGTCCCATGGAAGCAGTGGTGGAAAGCCGCAAGATTGTTATGCGCATCCCGTCTGACGGCGGTGGTCGCCTCGTGGTGGAATTGAACGCCGAGGAAGCGTCCGAGCTTGGCGCCCTGCTGCTCCAGGCGGCGGGGGAGTAAGCTCCACTGCCGTGCTTCGTCGCGGGCGGGGGTAAGATCTGCCCATGCTCTCTGACATTGTCGACGTTCTCGCAGACCCCATCGACGGCACCCGCCTTGCCGGCGCCGAAGATTTCACCCGGCTCGTTTCCGAGTCGGGTCATTCTTACGATGTGGCCAAGCAGGGCTATGTCACGCTGAGCCCCGGCGCCGGGCTCAACCACGAGGGCGACAGCCTGGAGATGGTGATATCCCGCGAGGTGTTCCTCTCCCAGGGCCACTTCGCCCCCTTCGTCGAGGCCGTCACCGAACGCGTCTCCCACGCCCTTGAGGCCACCCAGGCCGCGGAGCCGGTCGTGCTCGAGGTCGGCGCGGGCACCGGCTACTACCTCGCGCACACCCTCGACAGCATCGCCGGCGTGCGTGGCGTCGGCCTCGACATTTCTGTGCCCGCGGCGAAGCGCCTGGCCAAGGCCCACCCGCGGGTCGGTGCGGTCGTTGCGGATGTCTGGGAAGGGCTGCCGCTTCTCGACGCCTCCATCAACGCCATCACCGTCATCTTCGCGCCCCGCAACCCAGCGGAGTTCGCCCGCGTGCTCGCCCCGGAGGGCGAGGTCATCGTGATGATCCCGGGCAGCGGCCACCTCGACGAGCTGCGCGCCCCGCTGGGCATCCTCGGCGTGGAGGAAGGCAAGCTGGAGCGCCTCGTCGAGCAGGCGGAAGGCCACCTCGAGCTCATCGGCGAGCCGGAGGTGCTGGACTACTCCATGCGCCTCGACCGCGACTCGATCGCCGCGCAGGTGGGCATGAGCCCCTCGGCGCGCCACATTGAGCCCGCGACGCTCGCCGAGCGCCTACGCACCTTGCCGCATCACCTCAACGTGACGGCGCGCGGCATCATCGTGCGGATGCGCAAGGCTTAAAGCGCCCTAGCGAGACGCGCTGCGGTACCACTCGTTGAGCACCACCGCCGCACCGTCGGTGGTGATGCGGATGTCGGCGGTGCCGCCGTTCGGCCAAAAGCGCGAGGACATTGCCACTGCGCCGCCGCCGGCGAACACCTCGATGGTGGAGCTGTCGACCAGGATCGTGATGTTGTCCTCGTCATCGTCGCCAAGCGGCGCGGATGCCGCCGCACCGTCCAGGCGGTCGAGGCTGATCTCGTCGCCAGAGTGGGTGATCACGGCCGCGACGTTTCCTTCGCCGTCAATGATCTCGGCTGTGACCGAGCCGGTCTCGCCGACCGGGATCTCGCACAGGCCCGTCCACATCCGGGCGCGCTCCGTCTCGGCCACGGCGTCGGGAAGCCCGCGCGGCGGGGTCTGGTACAGCGCCCCGCCCTGCAGGGTCAACCGGCGCGGGATGCTCAGGGTGGTGGCCCAGCCCTCGGCCTCCCAGTTCGGCTCGGCGGTCGCGTCGCCGCCGCGGCCGGTGTCCGTCATCACCCCGAAGATGTAGGCGTGGCTGAGCCGCTCGTCTTCGGCGACGCTGCCCGGGGTGTAGTTCGTGCTGCGCGGACGGGTGAAATCGTGGCCAAAGTCGATGTGGCGGGCCTCCTTGGCCACGGTGAACACCGCGCCCTGTAGGGTGCCCACGATGTAGCCGGTGGTGTCCTTGCCGCGGCGCTCGAGGGTGAACATCAGCACGTCGTAGATTTGCGCGTCGACCTCGTCGCGCAGCCGGATGATGCGCGGGGCGACCAAGTGCTCGGCGTCCGGGTCGAACCCGGGGTCGCCGGCGAACTCGAGCGGGCCGATCACCCCCCAGGAAGTGCCGTCCTCGGAGCTGAGCACGACGGGTACGGGGGCCTCGGGCTCGCCCGTCATCGCCAGCATCAGCCACCCGGACTGACCCTTGTCGCGGTCGTCCGCTTCCTCCCAGTTCGGCACCACGCAGGGGGAGCGGAAGCGAGTGTAGCCGCCCTCGTCGGACAGGACGTCGCCAAGCCGGCGAATGCCCGGGTCAACCTGGTAGTCCTCGTCGACGTCGTCGCAGAGCGCATCGAGGTCGTCGGCACGCGAAATCTGGACCGACATGCCGGCCTTGGTGACGGAGGTGAAGTAGAAATCTGCGCCCTCGCTGTGCGCGACGACGGAGCCTGCGCGCACGCCGGTCTCCCCGCCGAACGGCGCGACCGCGTCGTTGCACTCCACCCAGTCGAAGGCGGAGCCCTCCGAGACGCTGTGGCCCCAGCGGCTTGGCGCGTCCGGGTCCGTCCGGTACTGGAAGAACATGTGCCAGATGTCCTTGCCGTCGCGCAGGATACCGGCGGCGGCGTCCAGGATGCCACGCTCGACGGTGACGTGCAGTTCAGGTCGGTAAACGCTCATTGAAGTCCCTTTAGATCAAGCTGTCGTAGATGTTGACGGTCTGGCGGGCGATGGTGTCCCAGGTGAAATCGGCGCGCACGCGCTCTAGGCCAGCGGCACCCATGCGCTGCGCGGTGTCCGGATCGGCGGCAATCGCGTTGACGGCCTCGGCGATGCCGCGCTCGAAGGCCTCCGGCTCGTCCGCGTCGTAGTCCACAAGCGTGCCGGTCTCGCCGTCCACGACAACCTCGGGGATGCCGCCGACGCACGAGGCCACCACCGCGGTGTTGCACGCCATGGCCTCGAGGTTGACGATGCCGAGCGGCTCGTAGATCGACGGGCAGACGAACACGTCAGCCGTGGCGTAGACCTCGCGGATCTTCTCCGCCGGGAGCATGTCCTGGACCCAAATGATGCCATCGCGCTGCTGCTGCAGCTCCTCGACCAGCGCCTTGGTCTCCGCGGCGATCTCCGGGGTATCCGGCGCGCCCGCGCACAGGATCAGCTGGATGTCCTCGTCAAAGTGGGCGGCGGCCTTGAGCAGGTGAGGCACGCCCTTCTGGCGCGTGATGCGGCCGACGAACGCGACGACGGGGCGGGAGGTATCCACCCCGAGCTCCTCGGCAATGGTGGCGTCGCCGGGGTACCAGGTGGCGGTATCAATTCCGTTGAGGACGACGTGCACCTTGGAGTCGTCGATACGCGGATAGGCGTTGAGGATGGATTTCTTCATCCCGGAGGACACGGCGATGACGGCGTCGGCGTACTCGAAGGCGTTCTTCTCCGACCAGGAGGAGACGTCGTAGCCGCCGCCGAGCTGCTCTCGCTTCCACGGCCGATCCGGCTCCAGCGAGTGCGCCGTGGCCACGTGGGGGATGTCGTAGAGCAGGCCGGTGAGGTGGCCGCCCATGCCCGCGTACCAGGTGTGCGAGTGCGCGACCTGCAGGTTCGAGGCGGCATCGGCGATGCGCAGCCCGGTCGACAGCGTCTTGATCGCACCGTTTGCGTCGGCCAGCTGCGGGTCGACGCCGTGGACGTGGACGTTCTCGCCGTCGCGCGGCTCACCCATGCAGTGCACGTCAACCTCCACGCCGTCGATCTCGCGCATGAACCGCGTTAGTTCGGTGACGTGGACGCCGGCACCGCCGTATACCTCCGGCGGGTACTCCCGAGTCATCATTCCCACTCTCATGCCCGCCGAGCTTAGTGACGAAAATTCCCGCCTGCAGAAACCTCTAACGAACCAGCGTCGTATCGGCTGCAGGATGGCTGGGGTTTTAATAGGCTAAGGAACTGTGAAGACACAGCCGAGAGTTCTTGCCATCGTTCTTGCGGGAGGCGAGGGGAAGCGCCTGTTTCCCCTGACCGCCGACCGCGCAAAACCTGCGGTCCCCTTTGCCGGGAACTACCGCCTGATCGATTTCGTGTTGTCGAACTTGGTCAACGCCGGTTACATGCGCATCGCGGTGCTTACGCAGTACAAGTCGCACTCTCTGGACCGGCACGTTGCGACCGCGTGGAACGTCTCCGGGCCGACCCCGCAGTACATCGCCTCGGTGCCCGCACAGCAGCGCCGCGGTAAGCGCTGGTTCTCCGGCTCCGCGGACGCGATCGTGCAGTCGCTGAACCTGATTTATGACGACAAGCCGGACTACGTGCTGGTCTTTGGCGCGGACCACGTCTACCGCATGGACCCCTCGCAGATGGTGGAAAACCACATCGCCTCCGGTAAGGACGCGACCGTCGCCGGCATCCGCGTGCCGCGCCACGAGGCCACCGCGTTTGGCTGCATCCACGCCGACGAGGACGGCACGATTACGGAGTTCCTGGAGAAACCGGCCGACCCGCCGGGCACCCCGGACGACCCGGACGTGACGTTCGCCTCGATGGGCAACTACGTGTTTTCCACCGAGCCGCTGATCAAGGCCCTGCTTGAGGACGAGCAGAACGATGACTCGGACCATGACATGGGCGGCGACATCATCCCTCACTTCGTCAACAAGGGCCAGGCCAACGTCTACGACTTCTCCGGCAACGAGGTGCCGGGTGCAACCGATCGCGACAAGGGCTACTGGCGCGACGTCGGCACCATCGACTCGTTCTACGAGGCGCACATGGACCTAATCTCCTCGCACCCGATCTTCAACCTCTACAACAAGGCGTGGCCGATCCACTCCACGGAGGAAGGCAACCTGCCGCCGGCCAAGTTCGTCCTCGGCGGGATCTCGCAGGAGTCGATTGTCGCATCCGGGTCGATCATCTCGGGCGCGACGGTGCGCAACTCGGTCGTCTCCACCGACGTGCTCGTCGAGGAGGGCGCCACGGTGGAGGGCTCGGTGCTGCTGCCGGGCGTGCGCGTGGGCAAGGGCGCGGTGGTGCGCCGCGCCATCTTGGACAAGAACGTCTACGTCTCCGACGGCGAGATCATCGGCGTGGACCTCGAGCGCGACCGCGGCCGCTTCACCGTTTCCGACAGCGGAGTGGTTGTCGTCGGCAAGAACGAAGTGATTTAGCGCTTCGTCACGAGCGTCAGGCCGCTATCGAGCGGCAGCCGCGTGACGACGGCCCCCTCCGCCGCCGCGAGCCCGTCCACGTCGTCCTCGGCGGCGCGGGCGGCCTCCGTCGCGCGGTCGCGGCGAGTGGCGTCGGTGAGGGTGCCGTCGAGAAGCGAGCCAGCGAGAACGAGGGTGCCGCCGGGGGCGAGCAGCGGCCACGCGGATTTGATGACCGTGCTGAGTTCGGTCGGCTCGACGTCCGCGTACACCAGCTGGTAGGAAGCGGGGGCAAGCCGGCTCATGACGTCGAGCGGGCGCGCGGTGAGGAACCGCCCGCGCGAGGCGGCGAACCCGCCGAGGCGGAAGGCCTCCTTGGCGCTGGCCTGGTGCGTGGCCTCCGGGTCAATGCAGGTCACCGTGGCCTTTTGCGGCAGGCCGCGCAGAATGTAGAGCCCCACCACGCCCGCCGCGGGGGTCACCGCCACCGCGCCGTGGGCCGAGGTGGTCGCGGCGGCCAGCGTGGACAGCAGCGAGCCGACGGCGGGCGAGGGAAGTGCGAGGTTGTTCTCCTCGGCCTCGGTGCGCGCGGCGTCGAAACCCTGCGCGAACTGCTCGACGGCATCGGCTGCGCCCGCGATGGGGCGGGAGGCGATGTAGGTGTTCATGGTCGTAAACGCTGTGTCAGTCACGGTCTCAATCCTAGGCAACTGCGCGAGCGGGGTGAGTCGTTAGCCAATTGTTACCTACTTTCAGGTATTCCGAAGCCTCTTTTCTGGCTTTCGAGATCAACGCGTGCGAACATATATCCATGGATCCGCTGCACGACGCTCCCGACACGCTCACCGGCACCGCCGCCTTCGACGCGGGTGCGGGAAAGATGCCGTCGTGGGCGGAACTGGTGGCCGAGCACGCGAACAGCGTCTACCGTCTCGCGTTTCGCCTCTCCGGTAACCAGCACGACGCGGAGGACTTAACGCAGGAGACGTTCATGCGAGTCTTCCGCAGCCTCAAGAGCTACCAGCCGGGCACGTTTGAGGGCTGGCTGCACCGGATTACCACGAACCTTTTTCTGGACATGGTGCGCCACCGGGCGAAGATCCGCATGGAGGCCCTGCCGGAAGACTACGAGCGCGTCCCCGGCACCGACATGACGCCCGAGCAGGCCTACTCGGTGTCCAACCTCGACCCGGCCCTGCAGACCGCGCTCGATGAGCTCGGACCCGACTTCCGCGTCGCGGTCGTGCTGTGCGACGTCGTCGGGATGACGTACGAGGAAATCGCCGACACCCTCGGCGTGAAGATGGGCACCGTGCGCTCGCGCATCCACCGCGGGCGCTCGCATCTGCGGCGCAGCCTGGAGGCCCAGGCGGCAATCGACGAGTCCGCAAAGGACTTGATCCGCGCCCGCTAGGCTGAAACCGTGCGGCGCGCCCACTGGCAAAATCGCGCGGAAATGCGTTGAATGGGGCGTGAAAAAGTATACACGCCACAGACAAGAACCGACAGGCGAAGGAGCAGCCCATGGCGATGAACTTGCCCGGCCCTGCGCCGCGGAGGAGGAAGGGGTTTTCCTCCACGGAGCACTTAAGCCCCGAGGCCGTGGCCGCGTTCGCGGACCAGGAGCTTTCGAAAAGCGCGCTCCACCGAGCGCGGGTGCACGTTGTTCTGTGCGAGGAGTGCCGCGCCGAGGTCAACCACCAGCGCGCCGCGGCTGAGCACCTGCGCTGCTGCAACGCGGACGACTCCGTGCGGGCACCCCGATCGCTGGTGCAGAAGCTGGCCGAAATGCCCGAGAATAGCCGATACGAGCAGCCCCGCGGCCCGCGTCCGGTGACGGAGCTCGTGGAGGTCGCCTACCGTGCGCTGAGGGGACGCGGCGGCGGGGGTAAGCTGTAAGCCGTGTTCTCCAGCATCGGATGGGGCGAGATCTTTTTCATTCTCGTCATCGGATTAATCATCATCGGCCCTGAGCGGCTGCCCGGGCTGATCGAGGACGTGCGCGCCGCCATCTACGCGGCGAAAAAGGCGATCAACAACGCGAAAAAGGAGCTCGACGGCGAGCTCGAGGGGTTCGAGGAGTTCCGTCAGCCGCTCAACACCGTGACCCAGTACGCCGCGATGGGCCCGCGCCGCGCGATGGCGAAGGTGCTTTTCGACGGCGACGAGCGCTTCTTCGACGAATTTGACCCCCGCAAGCAGCTCGAAGATACCCCCGCCACCCCGGCCCAGCCGGCGAATCCGGGCCCGCGCCCGAAGCCGGCCGGATCAACCCGGGTGGACGACCCGGAGAAGCGCGGCGGCAGCTTCTCCTGGGCTGACATCACTTAAAGCCCGGTTGTTTAGCGCGGGTTGACGCCCAGCCCCTTGCCCACGAGCGAGGTGCGGCGCGTCTTGAGCTTGGCGGCAATCTCAGCGATCGCGCGCGCGGCGGGGGAATCCGGGTTAGAGATGACCACGGGGGTGCCCTCGTCGCCGTGCTGTCGCAGCTGCGGGTCGAGCGGTACGGAGCCGAGCAGCGCGACGTTGTCGGTGTCCGTCAGCGCGCTGAGGCGCTCGGCGACCTGCTCGCCGCCGCCCTCGCCGAAGACGTTGAGCACGGTGCCGTCGTCAAGCACCATGCCCGACATGTTTTCCACCACGCCCGCGATCTTCTGGCCCGTCTGCTGGGAGATCGTGCCGGCACGTTCGGCGACCTCCGCGGCGGCGGCCTGCGGGGTGGTCACGATGAGAAGCTCCGCGTTGGGCACGAGCTGGGCCACGGTGATCGCGACATCGCCGGTGCCCGGCGGCAGGTCCATGAACAGCACGTCGAGGTCGCCCCAGTAGACGTCGCTTAAGAACTGCTGGATCGCGCGGGTGAGCATCGGCCCGCGCCACACGATTGGCGCGTTGCCCTCGACGAACTGCCCCACGGAGATGTGGCGCACGTCGTGGGCAATCGGGGGCATGATCATCTCGTCGACGACCGTGGGCGAGATGCCGGTCGAGCCCATCAGCCGCGGCACGGAGTGGCCGTAGATGTCGGCGTCGAGGATGCCCACGGTTAATCCCTGCGCGGCGAGGGAGGTTGCGAGGTTGACCGTGACAGAGGATTTGCCCACCCCGCCCTTGCCAGAGGCGACGGCGAAGACGCGGGTGAGCGATTCCGGGTCTGCGAAGGGGATCGTCGGCGTGGTCTGCTCGCCGCGCAGCTTGAGGCTTAAGGCGCGGCGCTGCTCGTCGCTCATCGTGTGCATGTGAACGTCCACACTGCCCACACCGTCGAGCTCCTCGAGCACGGCGCGGGTGTTCGAGGCGATGGTGTCACGCATGGGGCAGGCAGCGATGGTCAAATAGATGCCGACGGAGACGTCCGCGCCGTCGATGGCGATGGATTCGACCATGTCGAGCTCGGTAATGGGTTTGCCGATCTCGGGGTCATCCACACGCGAGAGCGCTTCGCGGACCTGGTCTTGGGAAAGTGAGGTAGCCATTTGCTAGCAAGTATAGGCAGTCGAGCCCACAGGCTTATCGACGCCCTCCCAGCACGCTCCGGGTTCTTACGTACAATGGGTGCCATGACAACTTCGCATTCCTATTCGAACCAGATTTCCGCTACTGCCCGCCAGCGCCCCGTCGGTTGGCCGGTTGGCTCCTTCGAAACCTACGAGCAGGCGCAGCGCGCGGTCGATGGCCTGTCCGACCGCGAGTTCCAGGTGGAGGACCTCTCGATTGTCGGCGTAGACCTCATGCAGGTCGAAAACGTCACCGGCCGCTTGACGTGGCCGCGTGTTCTCGGCGCCGGCGCCCTATCCGGTGCATGGATGGGTATCTTTATCGGCCTTATCTTCGCTTTCTTCGCGCTGCCGGGCACCGGCTGGAGCATCTTCCTGTGGTCGATCCTCATCGGCGCGATCTTCGGGCTCATCTTCGCCGCAGTCGGCCATGCGTTGACTGGCGGTAAGCGCGACTTCTCGTCCATGACCACGATTGTCGCTGGGCGTTACGACGTTCTGTGTGATCCCAGCTCCGCACCTCGGGCGCGCGATCTGATCGCCGAGATGAAGATCGGCACCGTACCCACGGGGGAGGCCCAGTAAAACGCCGGCGGCGGGTACGATAACCCGCATGCCACGCTCTGCACGGACGTACACCACTTCAGCGGTGGCGGTAGCTCTAGGCACCGCCGCCGCTTTCGCTATGGCAGCGTGCTCACCGTCTGCGGGGGGTCAACGCAGCGATCACTTCGTCATCGCCGTCGCCCCGGACTCGGTCGAGCAGGCCATCTTGGGGGAGATCTACCGGGTGTTGCTCGAATCCGTCGGGCGCCCTTCCACCGTAGAGGTGGTAGACAAGGCCGCGACCGATCCCGCCGTCGACCTCGTGCGGTCCGGCCAGGCGGACATGGCCATCGCGTGCACCGGGACGTTGCTGTCTCAGATCGACCCCCAGCTTGCCGAGGAGGCGGCGGCGGATATCGCGGAGGACGACTCTGCCGGTGACCTTAATGACAACAGCATCTCCGAGACGACCTACGAATACGCCGTGGGGTCTTTCCCGGGAAACGTCATGACAGTTGACCCCTCCCCAGCCCAAGGGTGCGCCGCGGAAGGCCAGGAGCCGGGGGAGGGCCCGCTGCCGACCAATATCATCCCGGTGTTCAACAAGACAGAGCTCAACCGAGGCCAGGTCAACCGCCTGAACTTTGTCAATCGCGTGCTCAGCACAGAAGACCTCACCACGATGATCGAGGAGGTCGAAAGGGGCGAAACGGTGCGCAATGTCGTGGCCGAGTGGATGCTCCAGCGCACGAAAATCACCGTGGACACCCAATCCGAAGACGAGGGTGACACAGGCGAGTCCGACAACGTCATCGAGCAGCCACCGATGTAAAACCCGAAGAAACTTCGGCCGCGCCCCCTTTTACTCCTTGTCGGAGGCGAGGGGGCGCGGCCGAAGTTGCGCGCGGGAAGTAGTCGGGCTTAGTCGGCGAAGGCTTCGTCGATGAGCTGCTTTTCTTCCTGCTGGTGCACCTTGGCAACGCCGGTGGCGGTGGTGGACTGGGAGCGGCGCGAGACGCGCACCATCTCCGGCATGTCGGCCACAAAGTTGCGCAGGTGCTCGTTGTAGAACGGCCACGGTCCCTGGTTGGCCGGCTCATCCTGGACGAAACGGATCTGCTGAGCGTTCGGGTAGTTGGCAAACGCGTCGGAAAGGCGGTTGAACGGGATCGGGTGCAGCATCTCGATGCGGATGATCGCCACGTCGTCGCGCTTGTCCTTCTGGCGGCGCTTGTCAAGCTCCCAGTAGATTTTTCCGGAGCACAGCAAGATGGTCTTCACCTTGGAGTGGTCGGCGCCCTCGACCTTCTTATTGCCGCGGGCAACGAAGAAGGGGTCGTCGATGACGGACTGGAAGCGGTTGACCTCGATGAAGTCGGCCGGCTGAGACACGGCCGCCTTGTTGCGCAGCATGGACTTCGGTGTGAACACAATCAGCGGGCGCTTCATGTTGCCGAGTGCCTGGCGGCGCAACAGGTGGAAGTGATTGGCCGGGGTGGACGGCTGGGCAATGGTCATCGAGCCCTCGGCGACGAGCTGCAGGAAACGCTCGATGCGCGCGGAGGAGTGGTCCGGGCCCTGGCCCTCGTAGCCGTGGGGCAGAAGCGAAATCAGGCTCGAGAGCTGACCCCACTTGGTCTCACCTGAGGAGATGTACTCGTCGATGATGGTCTGACCACCGTTAGCGAAGTCGCCGAACTGCGCCTCCCACGCCACCACGGCGTCAGAATTGCCCACCGTGTAGCCGTACTCGAAGCCAAGGCCTGCGAACTCGGTGAGCGCCGAGTTGTAGACGCCGAAACGGCCGCCGTTGTCGGACTCCATCGCGTTGTGGTCCAGCGGGTTGAAGCTCTCGCCCGTCTCTGGGTCGTAGAGCACCGCGTGGCGCTGGGTAAACGTGCCGCGCTGGGAATCCTCGCCGGCGAGGCGGACGAACTTGCCCTCCTCGGCGAGCGAGCCGAAGGCGAGAAGTTCGCCCCAGCCCCAGTCGATGTCGCCCTCGGTGAGCGAGGCGCCGCGCTTCTTCAAAACGGAGTTCAGCCGCTTGTTCGGCGTGAAGTCCTCCGGCAGGTTGGCGTAAGCCTCGGCGAGCCGCGCGAAAGTCTCCTCGGTGATGTTGGTGTCCAGCCCGCGGGTCAGGCTCTGCGCCTCCGTGATGCCGGTCTGCTCGCTCGGCTTGCCCTCGTTCGCCTTGACATCGGAGAAGACCGAGTCAAGCTGGTCGTGGAAGTCCTGGGCGGCGATCTCGGCCTCGTCGGCGGTGATGTCGCCGCGGCCGATGAGATCGTTGGTGTAGCGGGTGCGCACCGACGGGTGGGACTGGATCGCGTCGTACATCCGCGGCTGGGTCACCGTCGGGTCGTCGGCCTCGTTGTGGCCGCGCAGGCGGTAGCAGATCAGGTCGATGAAGACATCCTTGCCAAACTCGCGGCGGTACTCCGTGGCCAGCTGGGCGACCCAGGCGGCAGCCTCGGGGTCGTCGCCGTTGACGTGGAAAACCGGGCAGTCGAAGCCCTTGGCCAAGTCGGTGGCGTAGTAGGTGGAGCGGCCCGAATCAGGAGTGGTGGTAAAACCGATCTGGTTGTTGACCACGATGTGGACGGTGCCGCCGACGGAGTAGCCGGGCAGGTTGGACAGGTTCAGCGTCTCCTGCACCACACCCAGGCCGGCGAAGGATGCGTCGCCGTGCAGCATCAGCGGCACGATCGGGTGATCGGTGCGGCCGTGGCTGTGGCGCAGAAGGTCGTCCTTCGCGCGCGCGATACCCACCATGACCGGGTCGACGGCCTCGAGGTGGGAAGGGTTGGCGGCCAGGGAGACCTTGATCTCGCCGTCGCCGAACATCTGGATGTGCTCGCCCTCGAACCCGAGGTGGTACTTCACATCGCCCGAGCCGCCCTGTTGCGCCGACTGCATGTTGCCCTCAAACTCGTTGAAGATCGTCGAGACCGGCTTGCCGACGATGTTGAACAGCACGTTGAGGCGGCCGCGGTGCGGCATGCCGATGACAACCTCTTCGAGGCCCTGGCCCGCGGCGGTGTCGATCACGGCGTCCATCAGCGGGATCAGCGTCTCCGCGCCCTCGAGCGAGAAGCGCTTCTGGCCCAGGTACTTGGTCTGCAGGAAGTTCTCGAAGGCCTCGGCGGCGTTGAGCTTCTGCAGAATGTACTTCTGCTCCGCGCTGGTCGGCTTGGGCATGCCCGCCTCGATGCGGTCACGCAGCCATTCGCGCTCGTCGCGGTCGAGGATGTGGGTGTACTCGGCGCCCACGTGCAGGGTGTAGGCGGCGCGCAGGCGCGAAAGCACCTCACGCAGCGTCATCGTCTCTTTGCCGCCGAAGCCGCCGACGTGGAAAGTGCGGTCTAGGTCCCACAGGGTCAGGCCGTGGGTTTCCATCTGCAGGTCGCGGGAATCCGGCTTGGGCAGGCCGGGCTGCTCCCAGCGCAGCGGGTTGGTGTCCGCGATCAGGTGGCCGCGGGAGCGGTAGGCCTCGATGAGCTGCATGACGCGGGTGTCTTTGTTGACGCCAGAGTTCGGCAGGTCCTGGGCCCAGCGCAGCGGCGAGTACGGGATGCCCATCGCGTGAAAGATGTCATCCCAGAAAGCGTCGTCGATAAGCAGCTGCGAAATCGTGCGCAGGAATTCGCCCGACTCCGCGCCCTGAACCACCCGGTGGTCGTAGGTGGAGGTCAGCGTCACGAGCTTGCCCACGCCGAGCTCGGCGAGGCGGTCCTCGGAAGCGCCGGCGAACTCCGCCGGATAATCCATCGCGCCGACACCGACGATGGTGCCAATACCCGTGGTCAGGCGGGGAATGGAGTGGCGGGTGCCGATGCCGCCCGGGTTGGTCAGCTGGATGGTCACACCCGAGAAGTCGTCCATGGTGAGCTTGTTGTCTCGAGCGCGGTTGACGATGTCTTCGTAACCGTCGACGAACTTATCGAAGCTGAGCTTCTCGCACTCCTTGATGGCAGCGACGACGAGCGCGCGGCTGCCATCTTTTTGCGGCAGGTCGATAGCCAGGCCCAAGTTGATGTGCTCCGGCTGGACCACGAAAGGCTTGTTGTCCTGCACCTTGTAGTTGACGTTCATGCCCGGGTGGAGCTGGGCGGCCTTCACAATGGCGTAGCCGATGATGTGGGTAAAGGAGATCTTGCCGCCGCGGGTGCGCTTGAGGTGGTCGTTGACCAGCGCGCGGTTTTCAAACATGAGCTTGACCGGCATGTCCCTCACGGACGTTGCCGTCGGCAGCGACAAGGACTCGTCCATGTTCTTGGCAATGGTCTTGTAAATGCCCTTGAGCTGGCGCTCGCCCGGCTCGACGCTAACGTCTGCGATCTTCTGCAGCGGGGACTGCTTCGGCTTCGGAAGAACCTTGGAGCGCTTCGAGGCAGCTTCGGCAGCGGCCTGATCCACCTTGGTTTGGCGGCCGTCCTGGCTCGGTGCGCCGGTGGTTCTGGCCACCTTCGGGTCCGTCTTTTCGCGAGACTCCTTCGCGTCGCCGGTCTTCGCGGGACTCGGCGCGGGGGAGACGTTTTTGGCACCAGTGGCGGTCTGCGGTGCCCCGTTACGCTCGAAGAGTTCCCGCCATTCCGGGTCCACGGAGCTGGGGTTCTCCCGATACTGCTGGTACATTTCGTCGACCAGCCAGTCATTTTGCCCGAAAGTACTGTCGCTGCTCACGGCAGGTTCTCGCCTCTCTTCATTGTTTGGTTGCGGTAACTTTTATCGACTCTAATTACATGCCCCGGCGAGGGTTAACTCGCACCCCTTTAGCGGTGGACTGTCCACATGCGGGCATAGTGCCCACCGGTGCTAAGGAGTTCATCGTGGGTACCGTCTTCTATGATACGTCCTTCGTTGACAACGAGTATTCGGTCCGCTCGGCTCGCCGTCGCGAGGCGGTGTGCGACGATGACCGACGTGCGCCCCACGGTGGTGTGCTCGGCGGCGTCGAGCACGGCGCGTTCGGTTGCGGGGTCGAGGGTGGCGGTGGCTTCGTCGAGAAGCACGACGTCGGGGTGGAGCATCTCCGCACGCGCCAGCGCAATGATCTGGCGCTGCCCGGAACTCAAGCCGCGGCCGCGCTCGCCCACGAGGCGGTTGAACCCGCCGGGGATGGAAGCGATGATGTCGAGCGCGCCGATGCGCTCGACCGCGGCCTCGATGTCGGCGTCGGTGGCGTCGTTGACCCCGTAAGCGATGTTGTCGGCGACGGTGCCCGGAAACAGGTACGACTCCTGCGGAACCTGGGCGAGCGCACGGCGCCAATCGCTCAAAGGAAAGCTCGCAATATCGCTTGACGACGCCCGCACCACGCCCCGGGTCGGGTCATAGAAGCGGGCCAGGAGCTTGACCACCGTCGACTTGCCGGCCCCGGTAGGTCCGACGAGCGCAACGGTGCGACCCGGCTTGAGGGTGAGGTTGACACCGGAAAGCACCGTGGTGGGCTCGGGCGCCTGCGGGTGGTAGGAGAAGCTGACGTTGTCGAAGCTCAACGGCCCGCGGGCGGCGGAGGCGGCGCCTGCGCTCGTCCCGGTATCGGGCACGGTCGTGCGCGTGTCCAGCAGATCGGTGATGCGGCTGAAGCTCACCGTGGCCTGCTGCCAGGCGTCGAAGGTCTGCCCGAGCTGCTGGATCGGACCGTAGAGCTGGCCGAGGTACATGGTGAACGCGACGAGCACGCCGACGGAGAGCTCCCCGCTTTCCACCCGGCCGGCGCCGTAGCCGACGATCACGGCCGTCATCACCTGGGAGATCGCCTGCATGCCCGGGAAGTACAGGGCCAGCAGGTTGACCGACCTCATGCGGTAGCGGCGGTAGGTTTCGGATTCTGCGGCGAAGTCGGCTTCCGCGCCCGTCTCGGCGAGGTGCATCTGGGAGATGCGGATTCCGCCGATGAGCTCGGCGAACTCGCCGTTGACCAGCGAGACCTGGGCGCGCGCGGCGTGGTAATATCGCTTGGACAGGATGCGAAACACCACGGTGGCGGCGACGATGACGGGCACCGCGAGCAAAGCGATGAGCGTGAGTTCACCGTCGGTGGCCACCAACATGATGGTTACTCCGATCAGAGTGCCCACCGCAACGATTGCCTGGGCGAGCCCGGTCTGCAAAAACGACGACAGCGTGTCGATGTCGGTGGTCATGCGCGTCATGATCCGCCCTGAGAGGTGACGTTCGAAGTAGCTCAAGCCAAGCTGCTGCAGGTGCGCGTAGCTGCGCAACCGCAGGCCGTAGAGCAGGCGCTCACCCGAACGCGAGCTCAGCACCGTCATCAGCACCTCGGCGGCCCAGGCGATGACGACCACGCCGAGAGCCAGCGCGCCGACAGTCCACAGGGCGTCGGTATCACCCGGCGCGATGCCGCGGTCGATGGCCGCGCGGATCAGGGTGGGCAGGGCGAGGTCCGCCAGCACGCCGATGACGAGCAGGATCACGGTCGCCGCGATCAGCCAGCGCACCGCCTTGAACAGGTCCGCGACCTTGAAGGTGGACGTGGGTTCGCGCAGCTCCGCGACCTTGGTGTCGGCGAGGTTGGGCTGTTCGGTTGCGCGGGGCAGGGCGTCGACACGCGCGAGCAGCTCCTCACTGGCCGCGATGGAGCGGCCGTGGCCGCTGGCGCTGAAGTGCTCGCGAAACCCGTGGTCGATCTGCGGCCACAACTCATCGCGAGACGGTTGCGTCCTTGTCAGCGCAGGGGCATCTGGGGTGGGGTCCATGAGCGCGCGGTAAGCATCAAGGGCGACGATCTCCTCGCGGGGCCCATCGGCGATGACGCGGCCGCGCTCCATGATGACGACACGGTCGGCGTGGTCGACGGTGGACTGACGGTGCGCCACCGCGATCATGGTCACCCCGCGCAGGTGTGTGCGCAGGTTGTCCAGGATGGCCGCCTCGTTGTCGGCGTCGATGGCGCTGGTGGCGTCGTCGAGCACCATCACGGCCGGGCGCGCCAGCAGTGCGCGGGCCAGGGCGATGCGCTGGCGCTGGCCGCCGGATAGCGTCAGGCCGCGCTCGCCAACGAGTGTGTCGTAGCCCTCGGGCAGGTTGTCGATGAACTCGTCGGCGCGCGCGAGCCGCGCGGCCTCGCGGACCTCGGCGTCGGTGGCCCCGGTGCCCATCGCGATGTTGTCGCGGATCGACGAGGAGAACAGAAAAGCTTCGTCGAACACGCAGGTGACTTTCGAGCGGATTGCTTCCAGGGTCATGCTGGCGTAGTTGGTGGGCGTCAGGGAGGCGTCGAGAAGCGAGACGCTGCCGGCGTCAGGGGTGTAGAACCCGCCGGCGAGCTGTACCGCCATGGACTTGCCCGCGCCGGCGGGGCCGATGACCGCGATAGTTTCACCGGGGGCTGCGGTCAGCGTCAACCCATTCAGCACTTGGTGGCCGCCGGTGGCGAAATGGACGTCGTCGAAGCGGATGCCGCCGCTTCCGGGCGGGGCTGGCTGGGGGGCCGCGGGATCGTCGCGCTCGGGGTGCAAGGTGAGCACCTGGTCGAGGCGATCGACCGAGCTCAAGCCCATCTGCAGGCGCACGTACTGGTTGGTCAGCATCGACAGCAACGACGACATCGAGGTCAGGTATGCGCTAAAGGCGACGAAGGCACCAATGGTGATCGCTCCGCTGACCGCAATAAGGCCACCGGCGACGATCGTGATCACCAGGGCAATCTTCGGCAGCTGGGAGAGCAGCGGCTGGAAGCGCGCCGTGAGTTTCGCCGCCCGCATCTTCACCGCGTACAGGTAGCGGCCCAGCTCGTCGAGGCGGTCGATTTCGCGGTCCTCGCGCCCGAAGGCTTTGACCACCCGCACTCCGGAGACGGTCTGCTCGACGTGGCTGGCCAGATCCGCCGCAGTTTGCTGGTTGACCCAGGTCGCGGCATAGAGCGCCGTGCGCGAGCGGTTTGCCTCCCACAGGATCAACGGCATCAGCGCCAGCGACAGCAGAGTCAAGCGCACGTCCATGGTCAGCATGACAACGATCGTGGCCAGAAGCTGCAGAGCGCGGGTCACGAACATGGGCGCGGAACCGAGCACCATGTGGAACTGGTTGAGGTCTGTAATCGAACGCGACACGATCTGGCCGGTGACAATGTCATCTTGTCCCGGCCCGTCAAGGCGGTGCAGAGTTTTCAGCAGGCCGACGCGCACCCAGTGCTGGGAGTTTGTCGCCAAAAGCCCCGATGACCAGCGGCGCATCCAGCTAAGTGCGTAAGTGAGCAGAGCTAGACCCACCATCAACCACGCGATCGCGCTGATCGAGCCCTGGGCCGCACCCGTGGCAACATCGATCGCACGACCCGTCAGCGCGGGCAGGGCGACCTGGGCGAAGGCTGCCAAAAAAGCTGTGCCGAAGGCGAGGTAGGCGGCCGCCTTGTTTTCGCGGACGACGCGGCGCAGCAGCGAGGACTCGCGCGGCCTAGCCACGGTTGCGTCGAGCGCGGGTGCGCTTGTTATCGCCGGTGTCGCTCGTGTTATCGGTATCAGACTTTTCGCCACCGACCGCGCCCGCGATAAAGCTTAGGAAGGCGCGCGGGTTCTTCGCCCGCTTGACCACCTCTTGCTCCTCCGCGGATGCCTCGGCGGGCAGCTCCTGGGCAAAGCGCGGCGGCAGCGGGCCGAGGGCAGCCGAGGCGTTATCGCTGACTACAGTGGCGAGCTTGCGGTTGGCGATAGTACCCGCCACCGCGCCGATGCCCAACGGCAAGAACTTGCCCAGCCAGGCGCGTCGCAGCCGTTTCGTCACCGAGCGCAACGCGGTGCGGGTGAGGATGTTGTTGGCTTCCACCAGTGTCGGCCCGGAAAAGCGCGAGAGCATGTTGGTGCGGGTGAATTTGCCGCCGGGGCCGAAGACGGAATCGACCACGGCGAGGCCCTGGGTGCCGGTGAGTGTGACCAATACGACCGCACGACGGCGCTCGGGGTCTTCGATGTCGATGCCGCGCAAGTAGGCGCTGGCTACGGTGTAGAACGCGGCGATATCCAAGAAGATGACGGACTCGCCAGCGACGGCGGCGGCCCCGGTGATCAGCCCGATGCCGGGCACGGCGGCGGCGAGGCCAGCGCCCGCGCCGGTGCCGGAGACGGTGGTGCGGAAGTGGCGGTCCATCTTCGCTTGCACTTCGGCGGGGGTCGCGTCCGGGTTCTGGCGGCGCATCCAGTTGACGTAGGCTTTGATGCTGCCCGATTGCAGGTGAACAGCTTTGTCTACCGCAGCGATGAAGCTTTTCCCAATGCGGCCGGCCTCATCCTCCAGGGTCTTTGAGTCGGAGTTGAGTGCGTCGGTGATTACTTCCTTCACCTGGGCGCCGTCCGCGGAGCCGGAGTTGGTATTGCGGGGGTGTCCGAGCGCCCGAAAATCATTGTGTTCTCCTTGGTTTAGTCAACTAAACTCGCCCAAGTTTAAAAGATTGGGCGCACATGTACCGTCCAGCGCGCTGATATGCGCAATCATGCCCACCGTAACCCTTTTGAGAGAATCGCATGGAAATATTGCTGTGCGAATGTATCGGTTGAATGCAAAGGAGGCCCGAGTGTCACAACCCGAGGTACGCACCACATCAGGTGTGGTACGCGGCGTTGTCGACCCGACGACGGGGGCGCGCACGTGGCGGGGTGTGCCGTTCGGTGATTCCACCGCCGGCGCCCAGCGTTTTCGCGCCCCGCGGCCGGCGCCGGAGTGGGAGGGCGTGCGTGACGCGTCCGTGTTCGCACCGCCGGCGATGCAGACCACTTTCAGCTTCAAGGATAGCGTGATCGGCTCCGAAGACTGCCTCACTCTCGACATTGTGCGCCCCGACACCGACGACGTCTTGCCGGTGGTGGTGTACTTCCACGGTGGCACGTTCATCACCGGTTCGTCGCACGAAAAGGTGCTGCAGGGGCACTTCTTGAGCCAGGCGACGGACGTGGTGTACGTCTCGGTCAATTTCCGGCTCGGCGTTCTCGGCTACTTGGACATGCGCTCGGTGGGAGGGGATTGCGTCGCCAACCCGGCGATCCACGACCAGGTGCTGGCGCTTCGCTGGGTGCATGAGAACGTTGCCGCGTTCGGTGGCGACCCGGATGCGGTGACGCTGATGGGGGAGTCGGCTGGCGGGGCAGCGGTGCTGCACCTGATGTGTGCCCCGGCAGCGCGCGGGCTGTTTCATCGGGCGATCGCGCAGTCGCCGCCGTCGGCAAGCGTGCACTCGCGCGTTCAGGCGGCGATGTGGGTGCGCAGGCTTATCGACGGCCTCTCCATGCCCCGGACCACAACCCTGTCCGACCTGCGCGACGTCGACGCCGCGGAGCTGGTGCGCGTGGGCCGCTCAATGATGCTCACCGGCAAGGAGGTCGTGCAGTTCAACACGGCGTTCATGCCCACGGTTGATACCGCCACGCTGCCGGCGCACCCCATCGATATGTTCGAGGATGGCGAACAGGCCGCGGTTCCGCTGATCATCGGAACGAACTCGGACGAGGCGAGTTTCGCCAAAGCGATGTACCGGACGACGAAGTCGCGCCAGCGCGCCGCGCGCCGGGCCCTGGAGGCATTCGATGCGGACAACGCGCACCTCGTGATGGAGGCGTACGGGTACGCGGGCGGGCGTGCGGATTTCGCGGACCTGATCGCTGACGCTGTGTTCTGGGCCCCGTCGGTGATGCTGGCCACGGCGCACCGGCGGCTGGCGTCGACGTGGATGTACCGCTTCGAGTACGCATCGGCGACGATGCGCAGGCTGGGGCTGGGTGCGATGCACTCGGCGGACCTAGTCGCTGTGTTCGGGGACCCGCACTCCACCCGCATCTCCAAGTTGGACCGATTCGGCTCTCGCGAGGCGTTCGCCGAGGTCAGCAAAACTATGCAACAGCATTGGGGGAGTTTCTTCCACACCGGCCGGCCGGGCAAGGAATGGCCGGAGTATGGATTTCGGCGCGATGATATCCCCGGGCGTGCGACCGCGGTCTTCGGTGCCGAGAGATTCGTGGACTACGACCCGAAGAGTTCGAAGCGCCTGGCCTGGGAGGACTTCGATATGCGCGAGTGGGGCAACAACCGCGGGGAACTGATGGAGTCGCTGGCTGAGTTCTTCGGGTTCGACTTGCCGGACACTGACGACGAGTGAGAGCGCGAGGTGCGCGCGCCGGGTTATTCGGGGCTAGGCTGGGGCCGTCATGAGGACACTCTTCAGCCACCCACTTGGAAGGAATGGTTCGCCGTGAGCTTTTTCGAGGATATCGCCGCCGCCCTTGACCGTGACGGCATTGAATCCCGCGTGCACGATGAGACCATGTTCGTGCCCATTACTGCCGATGTGGAAATCCAGTTCGTGGAGATCGACCCGCACCTGCCTGCGGCGAACGTCTACATTGCTGCGGCCGACGTCGACGAGGACGACGACGAGTTCGAGGCCGTCTTGGTCTCGGTCGTGTTCTCAGTCGAGGACGCGGTGGCAACGGTTGCGGAACACGTGGCGACGGACCAGGTAGTGACCGTGCTGCGCGACCTTCACGAGGCCACCGATGAGCGAATCAGTGATCTGGAGTTCTTCCCGGACCCGGTGAATACTCAGCTCATGCGCGCGGAGGTTGGGGGCAGCGCTGAGTTGCAGGTGCTTGTTGAGGTTGTCGACGGGGAGCCGTGCGCCACCGTGACGTTCGTGGCCCTGTCGGATAACTACGACGATTTGATGGACGACGCCATTGGTGAGCTGTGGGAGTCGGATGGGGATGCGGAGCTGACGGACGAGGATCGCTCGCGCCTGTTTGAAACCATCCACGCGGAGGCCGTTTCCGAGTCGGAGGTTCTCGCACTGGGCAAATTTACCGACTTCGATCGCCTTTTTGATGTCCTTTCCCTCGCAGCCGACCAGGCGGAGGAGTGGGAGTCACAGTTACTGCCCGTAGAAGACGGGTTCGACGAGCCGGAGGTCTACGACATCTTCGGCCGCGATGGGCTCGACGAGGAAATCGACGGCGTCAACGATGTTCATGCCTCGGATGACTTGGACGAGTTCGACGACGATGATGACGATGACGACTTCGACGACGATGTTGACGAAGATGAAGATGACGCGGTAGATGCGGATGATGCGCGCATCCCGAACGCCACTGCCGCAGTGGCGCCGGATGCGTCGGACGCGGCCTCGGCGCGCCGCGTCCGTAACACCGACATTGACCCAAACACGCAGGTTCCGGTCACCGACGAGGTATAGGGGGCGTCCTACGCGGCCGTCATCCCGTCGAACATCGACGGGGGTGAGGACACGGGCGTGAAGTGGGCGTCGACAAGCCAGACGTAGGTGACCGCCTTGGGCGAGGCGATCTCGTGCACCGCGGCTGCGTAATCCTCGGTGACTAGTGAGCGGATCCACGCCTCTGTCAGGTGGGGGTCAACGATCGCGCCTGAGGTGTCAGTGAAGCGGACCTCGATGAGGTAGGCGGGCACGTGTGGCTCGCCCCACCCTTGTATCCGGGCACGTGCACGTGGCCCAACGCGGCGACGTGTAATCGCCGCTGCAAGAAGCGGGCCGCCGCGGTGGGCGGGGAGGTTTTTCACCGGCGGGCGCCACGCCACCGTCGGCCGGGCGAGCGAGCGCGGATGGTGGATGATGCTGTGCAGGTCGTCGATGGCGAGCGGGTGGCGCGACGAGATGTCTGATGCGATTTGGGACGGGGTGGATGCGATGTAATCAATGTGCTGTGTCATGACACTGAAGTTAGAACATCGGTGCGACACGGCTTTTGTGCCGTTAGAACATGTGGGCGAATCTTTGCCGGGGCCGGCTTGCTGAGGTCTAGCAGCTATACCTCAGCGCCCGAGATCCTTGCGCGATGGCCCCGGTCTCACCTCAATGAATCCGTCGATGCCCAGTAGCCCGACCTCCATGAATTACACCGGAGACGGAAACGGGTTAGCCTGACACCGATATGTCTGAACATCTCACACCCGTGCCGAAGATCCCGCGCACAATCTGGGTTCTCACCGCAGCGGCGTTCATCATTGCCCTTGGCTACGGCTTCATCGCCCCGATCCTGCCGCAGTTCACGGCCAGTTTCGGTGTTTCGATGGTAGCCGCGGGCGCGGTGGTGTCGGTTTTCGCCGCCGCTCGGCTCATCGGCGCACCGGGCGCGGGCATCTTGGTGGACAAGGTGGGGTCGCGACCCGTCTACATCACCGGACTACTGATCGTCGCCGTCGCGACGTTCCTCGTCGCTTTCGCGCAGGCGTACTGGCACGTTTTCGCGCTGCGGTTTATCGCCGGGTTCGGGTCGACCATGTTTACCCTCTCCGCGCAGGCGCTGATTGTGCGCGTCGCGCCACCGATGATCCGCGGCCGGGCCAGTGCCGTTTATGCCTCGGCGTTTCTGTTGGGCAACATCATTGGCCCAGTTATCGGGGCGCTTTTGGCGTCGTTAGGTTTCCGCATTCCCTTCGCCGTTTACGGCATCGGCGTGGGCGCGGCCGCCATCTTGGTGTGGATCCTCACTTCGACGCCGAGGGGGCGCGTCGTCCTGCCGCCGAAACTGCCGCCGATGCGGTTGAGCGAAGCCATTAGTCTGCCCACGTACCAAAGCCTGCTCACCTCTGGTTTTGCCAACGGCTGGGCGAACTTCGGTGCCCGGGTTTCGGTGCTGCCCCTGTTCGCGGCCAGCGTGTTCGCCAACGGTTCGGCCGCGGCGGGTCTGGCGCTCACGGCCTTTGCCCTGGGCACCGCGGTCACCCTGCAGTTCTCGGGCAGGCTTGCCGACGCCGTCGGCCGCAAACCCCTCATCATCGCGGGCCTCGCCGCCACGACGGTGTTCACCGGCTCGCTCGGCCTGGCCACGCACGTGTGGTCGCTGCTGCTCCTGTCGGTCCTCGCGGGAGTGGGCGGTGGGTTGATGAACCCGGCGCAGCAGGCCACGCTGGCGGACCTGATCGGCAACGAGCGCTCAGGTGGCAAGGCGCTTTCCACGTTCCAGATGACGATGGATGCGGGCCAGATTTGCGCCCCTATTGTCGTCGGCATGCTCGCGGAGGTCTATGGTTTTGGCGTCGCCTTCGCCTCGTGCGGGGCGCTGACGCTGGCGTCGCTGATTGTGTGGCTGCTGCGTGGACAAGAGACCCGAAAGGAGCTGGCATGAAGCGCGTCGTGTTAGATTGCGACCCCGGCATCGACGATACTTGTGCGCTGATCTACCTGGCGGCCTTGCACCACGAGGGCAGTGTGGAGCTGGAGGCTGTGACCACCACGTCCGGCAACGTCGAGGCCACCCAATGCGCGGTTAACGCCGCCTGGGTGCTTGCCCAGTGTGGCCTGCGCACGATCTCGCTCGCGGCAGGCATGGCTAATCCGCTGGTCCTGCCGCTGACCACCACACCGGAGACTCACGGTGAGACCGGCCTGGGCTACGTGTCCGCGCCCGCGCGCCACGTCGAAACCGACTGGGACATGTTGTGGTGCGACGCCATCGAGCGCGGCACGGACGATTTGCACCTGGTGGTCACAGGCCCCTTGACCAACCTCGCCGCTTTCCGGCGCCTGCACCCCTCGCATTTCGCCGAGCTCAAGCACATCACCGTGATGGGCGGGGCGATTGACTACCCAGGCAACACCACCGACACCGCCGAGTGGAACTTCTGGGTGGATCCTCACGCCGCCAGCGAGGTGTTCGCGCACACCCCGGTCCCCATCACCCTGTGTTCGCTGGGCGTAACGGAGCGCATGGTGCTCGCTCCGGAGACGCTCGCCACCGCGATCGACGCGCTCGGCCCGGCCCCGGTAGCGCGCGACCTCGGCGAGATCCTGCGCTTTTACTTCGAGTTCCACGAGCTGGAAAACCTGGGCTATGTCGCCCAGGTCCACGACCTGCTCACCGCCATGGTCGCGCTCGGCACGGTGCTTTTCGACGCCCCTTCGACCACAATCTCGGTTCACAGCGACGACGATGACCAGCGTGGAACGAGCGCGATTGTTAGCGGGAGAGCCAACGCGTGCGTCGTCGCACGCGCCGATGTCGACGCAGCTCATCGCGAGTTTGTGCGGGCCTGCGGAGTGCACGCGAGGTTCTTCGGCGGCAGCGCTGATCTCGACGCCACGCGCCATGCCCGCGCAGAGGACTAACCATCCCGGCCCGCCAGCCGTG
Organism: Corynebacterium sanguinis; assembly: GCF_007641235.1. NCBI lineage: Bacteria > Bacillati > Actinomycetota > Actinomycetes > Mycobacteriales > Corynebacteriaceae > Corynebacterium > Corynebacterium sanguinis. The sequence goes on along the minus strand of NZ_CP038157.1, from coordinate 2,210,125 downwards.
TGGGCTTTTGCGGTAAGAATGGCAGTATGACTACTTACACAACTAACGTCGAGGTCGATGTCCGCAACGTGGACGAGGCGGCCGCAACCGTAAACACTTCTTCCGCTGCCGCTTTCGTCTTTGAGCAGCTTATTCAGCGCGCCGGAACCTCCGGGGCGATTAGCGCCGCCGGGGACGCCACCGGCGACACCTTCCCGGTGAAGGTGGAGGCGGCCAACGTCAACGATGCCGACGATCGGCTGAACGACACCTTCCGTCCCCGCCTGGTCGACGGGGTTGATTACGCGATTTCCTGGACCCTGCCGCGCACCGCCACCGGCGGGTTCTTCGACTAGTTCTTCTGCCGCTTAGGCCTGCACACCCGCCGCCGCGAGTGCTTCTCGGGCGGCGGGTTCTGCAGCTGCGCGGTCCGCGGCAACCAGCCCGATGCGGGTGCGTCGGTCAAGGATGTCGTCCACGCTTATCGCGCCCTCGTGGGTGACCGCGTACGAGAGTTCCGCCCTGGTGATGTCAAGACCCGCGATGCGCTCCGTGGCGTTGTCGAGGGCGCAGGCGGCGAGCACGTTGTACGCCTCTGCGCCGTAGCGTTCGACCAGCGAGCGGGGCGGCATAGTCGCTACTGCGCTTGCCGTGGCGATGTTGCCTGAGATGCGCGGCGAGCGTTCGAGGGAGGCGCCGACGAGGGCAATGCTCTTCGTCGAGCATGGCGCCGGGTTGCAGCTGAGGTGGGTGCGGACGGAGTCGTCGTCAAGCAGCTCGTCTATGGTTTGCTCGGCCATCAGCCGGTACTCGGTGAGCTTGCCGCCGGTGACGGTAACAACGCCGTCGTTGTTCAGGATCAGGTGCTCGCGCGACAAGTCAGCGGTGCTGCCGACATCGGAGGCCGAGCGCAGCTGCGTCAGCGGGCGCAGCCCGGCGAAGGCGCCGAGGACGTCGTCGGTGGTCAGGGTCGTCTCAAGCCCCTGGTTGACCACGTCCAAGATCCACTGCACGTCGGACTCGGGCGCCTCGGGCACGTCGGCGAGCTGCGCCTTTTCGTCGGTCAGGCCGATGTAGCAGCGCCCGAGCTGGTTCGGCAGGATGAAGCAGAAGCGGTTGATGGAACCGGGCACCGCCACAGTCAGCGCGCCGGTGGGGTTGCCCACCTTTTCGGCGTCCACCACGATGTGGGTGCCGGGGCTGGGGGTGACGGCGACGTCGCTTACGATGTCGCCGGCCCACACGCCCGTGGCGTTGACGAGTCCGGCCGCGGACACCTCGAGGGTGCGATCGTTCAAGGTCAAGGTGACAGTCTTGAAACCGTCCGTGCGTCTCGGCGCCACCCGGGCGCGTGCATGGGTGAGCACGTCCGCCCCGTAGCCGGCGGCGGTGCGGGCTAGGGCGGTGACGAGACGCAACACGCTTGTCGAAGGCGACGGGATCAGTTTCTACCGCGCTTCTCACGTTCGTATCGAGATGGACACGGAGATGAACTGCTATGCCGACGGCGACTTGATGGCGCCGCTGCCAATCGAGCTAGAGATCGTGCCGGGCGCCGGGCGTTACCTCGTCCCGCGCCCGTAGCTGGGGTAGGTTAGCGCGGCAGCGGGGCTGCGGCGGCCTGGGCGGCGACGATGCCGTTGGTGCGGCCGTTGCCCTGGGGAGCGTAGCGCCCGTGAGGGGCCGCTTGATTGACGACGTCCCCCTGGCTGCCAGTGTTGGTGGCCTTCTTCTTTTTCGACCCACCGCTGGTGATGGAGCGAACGACGCTGCCGGCCAGCGCCGGGTAACGCACCTGCGCATAGGTCAAGACCCGGTTGTTCACCGCGCCGGTCAGTTGCTGGACGGCGTTGGGCTTTGGTGCTGCACTCATGGGGGCCTCCTTCGAGATAGTTATTGCTCGGAGTTTAGAGCACTATCCCGGCCTAGTTGGCCACGCCGATCGATTCTAACACCTTACGCAACGTCGCAGCGGAGGCGTCGAAGCGCTCGAATTCTTCCTCGTTCAAACGTAGCTCGACAACGTTGCGCACGCCCTGGCGATTGATGATGGTCGGGGTGCCAATGTAGACATCCTCGCGGGCGTACTCGCCCTGCAACAGCGTCGATACGGGCAGGGCCACATCCTCGTTGCGCAGGATCGCCCGGGTAATGCGCGCGAGCGCGGATCCGATGCCGTAGGAAGTGTTGCCCTTAGCGCGGATGATGTCGTAGGCGGCGTCGCGGGTTGCGCGGAACATCTCCTCAATGTCTTCGTGAATATGCGGGTTCTTCTCCGCCTCCTTGTCCACGATGCGCGAAATTTGTACTCCCGCTATGGTTCCGGAGGACAGCACCGGCAACTCGGAATCCCCGTGCTCGCCGATGACGTAGGCGTGCACAGCCGAGGCAGCAATGTCGAAGCGTTTGCCAAGGTTGTGGCGCCAGCGCGCGGTGTCGAGCACCGTGCCGGAGCCGATGACCTGGTTCGACGGGAGCCCCGTCTGTTTCCAGGTGACGTAGGTGAGAATGTCCACCGGGTTGGTGGCCACCAAGTAAATGCCGTTGAAACCGTTGTCCATCACCTGGCGGTTGATGGACTCGAAGACCTGGACGTTGCGCTCCACAAGGTCGAGGCGAGTCTCGCCCTCGCGCTGTGCCACACCCGCGCAGTTGACCACGATTGCGGCATCCCGGCAGTCGACATAGGAGCCCACCGTGACTTGGATGTTATGGCCGGAGAAGGGGACAGAGTGGGAGAGATCCTCCACCTGCGCCCACGTTATATCCTCGTTGAGATCGATGATGGCGAGGTGGTCAGTCAGCCCCTGGTTAAGCAGAGCGTAGGCGTAGGCGATGCCGACGGCGCCAGCACCGATGAGGACGATTTTTGTTCCTGGGGTCACGGTCATGGTGTCCCGCCTTTTCGTGTGGGGGTTGGGCACTTCGGAGTTTATGAGGTGGTGTGGGGTACCGCTACCGATGCGACGGTTTTCGAGGCGGTGATGGCGTCGAAGATTTCCTGGGGAATTGGGTGGTGGAGTATGAGGTCCGTCGTCACCACGTCGAGGTAATCACCGTTGTTGCCCCTCATCGTCGTGTTTTGCGCGTCGGTCGAATCGGCTTGGCCTAGATAGTGGAACTCAAGGCCGTCCGCATCTTCGCGTTTAACGAAAAGATGCAACTCAACCGAATTGGACAAAATTGGTTGGAGTTCCTTGCTTTCCAAAGTTCGCCCGTGCCGCGAAAACCAGTGCATGGTGGATCGATTTACGAGATGATCGCCGTACTGCAGGCGCGTATCGACGTCCGGATCTTTGTGGTAGGTGACAAAAATCGGACAGGTACCGGAATGCTTATCGACTTTGTAGCCCATGATTGTGCTCTCCGCATTCTGTTTCCAGTTGAGCAGCCGGCACGCATCTTTGCGCGAATACAGCTTGCCCGGGAGGAGGCGGTCGCCGCTGCCATAGTGCTTGCGATTGATCAGCAGACCCGTCGCGATGATGTCGTCGACGTGGGCTCGGAAACTCATTTCGGGGTGCGGGTGCTCCGCAGCGTAGGACCCGTAGAGAGAGGTAAACTCGCGACCGAGTCGGTACTGATCGCCCACGCGTTCCACGATTGGTTTCGAGCCATATTTTTGAGCCGTGGCCTTTACAAACCATGACAGGTCCAAGATCCGCTCTACCGATTCGAGATGCTTCGCCGAGGCGTCAAGCCCCTGCTGTTGCAGTGAGTTTCTGAAACTATCGACACTGATCGGGCCGTTTTCGATCAGGGCTCGGAGGAGGAGTAATTCGTGGGGCCGTTTACCGTTCAGCAGCTCAATAGACAGCATGGACAGTACTGCCGCCTCATGCGAAGAAGGTGGGGTTTCAACGAACTTGAGCGCGTTTAGGAGGGACCAATAGTTCGACGCATTGTTGTCCGTTGCGGCGAGAATGAACGGGTTCATCGACTCGTGGTTTTCGAAGTCAACAAGTGAAGGGATTCTCCCCAACCGGTACTGCAAGTTCAAAATTGCTTCCCGCTTCGCCTTACGGTCAGCAATGCGGGCCTTTTGCAAAGATTCAACAATTCGCTGCATGGAGACCCGATCGAAGCTCACGGTCGAGGCACCGGCTAACGGGTGCGTGCGTGTTCGATGCAGTCCCTCCTTGATCACGTCCTTGCTGCCCGATCGATCACCCGTAAGCGCGACCGCAATAAGAAAATTCGTGGCGTAGTTACCAATCACGTCGATGACACGTAGCGAGCGCTTGCCCGCATATTTGCGCAGGCCGCGGCCAAGTTGCTGGGTGAACACGATCGACGATTGGGTGCTACGCAGCATAACCACCATGTTGACAGGAGGAATGTCGATGCCTTCGTTGAAAATGTCGACCGTGAGGATGTAGTCGATTTCGCCGTGAGCTAGCTTCTCGACGGCGTTCTCACGAGTTTCGATTGAGTCCCCGCCGGATAGCGCAATGGTGCGTAGCGGACGGCCATGGACCGATTCTGCGTTTAGCCCCTTGCTTAAAGCGGCCGCCTCGGCGTTGCTGCTGCAGAAGATCAACCCCTTGGAATCTCGTGCGAAGGAGTAGTCTTGGATGATTTTCGCTAGATGATGCACCCTCTCAGGGTCTGCTAACTGTTCCAATGTCGAGTTATCCGAGATCACCGAACCAAATGCGGATTCGTAGTCCGATACACCGTAGTAGTCAAAGGGGACAAGCATGTGGTTTTCGAGCGCGCCCTCCAATCGGATCTCGTAGGGCACGTTGTAGTCGAAAAGCTCAAAAACATTGAACCCATCGGTGCGTTCCGGGGTCGCAGTAAGCCCTAGCGTAAAGTCCGCGCGGAAATGGTTGAGCACCTTCTGGTAAGACTCGGCTCCAGAGCGATGGACCTCGTCAACGATGACAAGGTCAAACTGCTCGGGAGAAATGTCGCTCAGCGTGTCGCCGCGGCTTAGGGATTGAATTGTTGCAAAGACCAGGCGTTGATTAGCTTCCTTACGTTGCCCGACGATAAAACCGATATCAGTTGGCGGGCAGGCGAGCACTCGTTGAAACTCTTCAGCGGCCTTGTTCAGAATTTGTTCTCGGTGGGCGACGAAGAGGACACGGCGTGGCTTAATTTGCCTCACTGCTAGTGCCGAAAGAATTGTTTTTCCAGTACCCGTTGCAGAAATGATGATCGCTCGGCGCTCGCCGGCGTCGATAACCCGCTGAAGGTTTTCCAGTGCCTCGGTCTGCATGAGATTCGGCAATATCTCTTCACCGTCATCGCTTAGTGAAATGGGTTGAGACACGTCGTCGAAAATGACTGTGCGCTTCTTCCTGCGCTTTTCGTACTGATCAATCCAGTCTTCGGTCAGCACAATCGAATTTTCACGCTGCCATTTAACCGCCTTACTCAGCTGAATCGCGATGTCGCCGTCATCGTGGCTCGAAAACTTTAGGTTCCACTCGTTGTTGCTGAGTAAAGCGTTCCTGGTCAGGTTGGAACTTCCAACCAGTGCGGTGAGGTGGTCGCTGTGGTGAAAAATGTACCCTTTCGCGTGGTGCGGCTTGCCGACAAGAATCCGTGCCTCAATGTGGTCAAACTTCAACAGTTCGCGTAACGCATCGGGCTCATTGAAGTCCTGGTAATCGGACGTGACAATCGTTCCTTTGCCCTTGAATTGGCTTAGCTGTTGGGTGATTGTCCCAATCCCGTCAGTGGTGACAAACGCTACGGAAAATTGGAATGAATCTGCGCGTTCAAGCTCGGCGCGGAGGACACCGCCCATCGTCATTGCCGAGTCGTTGAGGACTAATGAAGGACCACGGTCGTGAAATTGGCTGTCATCAGCTTCGATGAAACCGTGGTCGACGGCGGGCCGCAACGTTGCTTTAGAACTCTCCACGTTGACCTCTTTCAACGAGCAATTCAACAGCAGGAATATCGGCGGGCGCCCAATCCAGCGAAGGAAGGTCCTCGACAGCAACCCAGCGAGCTTCGGAATGTTCAGTCAATACAGGATCGCCGGATACTAATTCACAGAGGTAAGTAGCGAGATTGACGACCCCAAAGTCGTAAGCATGCGCGGTAGTTGTCAGGTGCGCGCCCACTCGGGCGTCGATAAGCAGCTCTTCCTTGAGCTCGCGGACAAGCGCGTCCCGCGGGCTCTCACCGGGCTCGATCTTCCCTCCTGGAAATTCCCAGGCGTCCGGCATTGCCTTGTCGGGACCGCGTCGGGCCGCGAAAACGCTGCCGCGGCGAACGAATACGGCTCCGACGACGTCGATCTGTTTCGGCATGGTTGATAGCTTAGGTCAGTCGCGCTGCAAGCGGTGCTGGTGACATGGCCCCCATGTCGCCACCGCCGAATAGTAATACCGGCGCGTCTCGCGTAAGGTGGGGCAACAATGAGCACTTCCGAAAACGCTACCGGCAGCGAGTTTGAGCCGGACATGAAACTGTCGGAAAATCAGGACACCCCGCAGGTTGTCGCAGCATCTGAGAATGAGGCTGCAGCAGACACCAGGGATGCGGGAGATTCTGAGGACACCGGCGCTTCGGCCGCAGCCGAAGCCACCGTAACTGAGAACGCAGACGCCAAAGAAGCGCCTGCACACGCCACTGAGACCGAGAAGGTCTCCGAGACTGAGGCGGGGGATAAGCCCCAGGCCGACGACACTCCCAAGGCTGATGAGCCTAAAGCCGAGGAGCCCGAGAATGGGTTCGAGAAGCTGGACCTGCCCGATTCCGTTATCGCAGCGGTGAAGAAGGTCGGCTACGAGCAGCCGTCGCCGATCCAGGCGCAGACGATTCCGCTTCTCATGCAAGGCCGCGACGTCGTGGGGCTGGCCCAGACCGGTACCGGTAAGACCGCCGCGTTCGCACTGCCGGTCCTTAGCCAGATCGATCCTTCGCTGCGCCACCCGCAGGCGCTCGTCCTTGCTCCGACACGCGAGCTCGCCCTTCAGGTCGCCGACTCCTTCCAGTCGTTTGCCGACCACTTAGGCAAGATTCAGGTTCTGCCGATCTACGGTGGCCAGGCCTACGGTATCCAGCTCTCCGGTCTGCGCCGTGGTGCGCAGATCATCGTCGGCACGCCGGGCCGTGTCATCGACCACCTGGAAAAGGGCTCACTCGACATCTCTAACCTGCGCTTCCTCGTGCTCGATGAGGCCGATGAGATGCTCAACATGGGTTTCCAGGAAGACGTCGAACGCATCCTCGAGGACACGCCGAACACCAAGCAGGTCGCGCTGTTTTCCGCGACGATGCCCAATGGTATCCGCAAGATCTCCAAGCAGTACCTCAACGATCCGGCTGAGGTCACGGTGAAGTCCGAGACCCGCACCAACACCAACATCACTCAGCGTTACTTGTTCACGGCGCACCGTAACAAGCTCGACGCGATCACCCGCATCCTCGAGGTCACCGAGTTCGAGGCGATGATCGTGTTCGTGCGCACCAAGCACGAGACCGAGGAACTCGCCGAGAAGCTGCGTGCGCGCGGGTTCTCCGCCGCCGCGATCAACGGCGACATTGCCCAGCAGCAGCGTGAACGCACCGTCGATCAGCTTCGCGACGGCCGCCTCGACATCTTGGTTGCCACCGACGTTGCCGCCCGCGGCCTCGACGTTGAGCGCATCTCCCACGTGTTCAACTACGACATCCCGAACGACACGGAAAGCTACGTGCACCGCATCGGCCGCACCGGACGCGCGGGCCGCACCGGCGAGGCCATCCTCTTCGTCACCCCCCGCGAGCGCCGTATGCTGCGTTCCATCGAGCGCGTGACCAACGCGACGATCGAGGAGATGGAGCTGCCGACCGTTGACGAAGTCAACGAGAGCCGCAAGCTCAAGTTCATGGACTCCATCACCGAGTCGCTGGAGTCGAAGGACCAAGACGTTTTCAAGGCGATGGTGCGCGAGTACTCCAACACGAACAACATCCCGATGGATGACATCGCGGCGGCACTGGCCGCACAGGCGAATGCCGCGGGCGAGTTCCTGATGAAGGAGCCGCCGAAGGACAAACGCGCCCGCCGCGACCGCGACGGCTGGGACCGCGACGATCGACGCGATCGCGATCGCGGCGGGCGCCGGGATCGGTTTGACCACGGCGATAGGGGTGACCGTGGTGGGCGCGGGCGCCAGAATGACAGTGAGAACTTCGATACGTACAGGTTGGATGTCGGCAAGCGCCAGCACGTCCGCCCGGGCGCCATCGTCGGTGCTCTTGCCAATGAGGGCGGGCTGAACTCGCGCGACTTCGGCCGCATCACCATTGGCGGCGACTTCACACTGGTGGAGCTGCCGCAGAATCTCGACTCGTCCGTGCTGGATCGCCTATCGGACACCAGGATTTCCGGCCAGCTCATCAACATCCAGCGCGACAAGGGCGGCGCGGCGCGCAGCTTCGGCGGCGGCCGTGGCGGCTTCCGCGGGCGTGGCCGTGATCGTGATCGTGATGATCGCGGTGGGCGCGGCGGCTTCGGTGGCCGTGGCGGTCGCGACCGGGACTGGCGCGACTAGTTCGCTGGCTTCTGACGGCTGAATGGGCGCCGACACTACTTCGGTAGTGTCGGTGCTTTTTGTTTGGGGGTGGTGTTTCGCCGGGTCAGATGTCACGGTCAGGCTGGGTGGGGTTGTTGTAAGCTGGGGTTTTGCTCTTTGGCGCCGGTTGACTGTGACATTCCACCGCGTCAGATGTCACGGTGAAGCCGAGTCGGGTTGCGGCGACCTGGGGTTTTGCACGCTGGTGCCGGTTGACTGTGACATTTCACTGGGTCAGATGTCACGGTGAAGCTGTACCGGCCACATCCGACCTGGGCTTTTGCGCTGGGTTGCAGCTTGACCGTGACATTCGACCGCGTCAGATGTCACGGTGAAGCCGAGTCGGGCTGCGGCGACCTGGGGTTTTGCACGCTGGTGCCGGTTGACTGTGACATTCCACCGCGTCAGATGTCACGGTGAAGCCGAGTCGGGCTGCGGCGACCTGGGGTTTTGCATGCGGTTGCCGGTTGACCGTGACATTTCACTGGGTCAGATGTCGCGGTGAAGCCGTACCGGCCACATCCGACCTGGGCTTTTGCGGCCCCCAAAAAACCGAACCCCTACAAACACACAAAAAGCGGCAGCCCGACCAACCGGGCTGCCGCTGCGATGAAACCTTTACGCGAAGATAGTCGACGGGAGGTACATCAGGATCAGGGTGATGATCACCAGCAGGTTGAAGATGCCCGCGCCGGCAGTGGCCTTTGCCTTCGCGCCCTCGAAGTTGGAGGTGTAGTCGCTCTGGTCGGCCTCGGCCGGGTCGAGCGCGTTGAGGGTGCCCATCATCTTGCGCTGCTGCGGGATGACCATGAAGAACAGGATGCCCCAGGCGATCAGCGCGAGGATGATGGCGGTGTGCAGGAAGTAGTTCGTCTTGTAGACATCCCAGCCGAAGATCAGTACCACGGCGCCGAGCAGCGGGACGAGCGCGGAGAGCATGCCGTAGGTAGACGTGAGGCGCTGCAAAACGCTGGCGCGGCCCACTGACTCCTGGGCACCGGAACGGGCTTCCGCAGCTTGGCGGGGGAACATGGAGGCGGCAACCATGACGGGGCCGAGCAGCAGGATTGCGGCGGCTACGTGCAGCAGAACGAAGACAGTATTCATGTGCTCCACCTTACAGGTAGGGTCGGCCAATTAGCCCGGTGAGACCCGTGCATGCGCGCCGCGCCGCGCGCAGGTCCGGGTGGGGCATCGCTAGCGAGTACTCCCGGGCGACGGCGACGAGCCGGCGGGCGTAGACACAGCGGGAACGGATGGCGGGTGGCAGCCATTCGCTGGGGAGCTGGTCGGACTTGGACCGGTTCGCCTCGGCGGATGTGACCACGAGGTTTCGCGGATCGTTGGCAAAGGCGATGCGCGTGGGGCCGGGCCAGGCGTGTGCGCCGGCGTCCCACGCCGCGGCGAGGGGGTAGAGATGGTCAATCTCGACATCAGCGGGTTCCAAGGGGGCGCCCGTGTAGGGGTCCGTGATGGGGCTGGAGACCCACTGGCTATGCGGGGAGTCGCACGAGACGGCGCCGAACGCCTCGGCCATCAGGGTGTCACGGGTGTCGCATCCGTCGGCGACGGGGGCCCAGCCGGGGCCGAAGGCGTCTCGCTCATAGCCCAGCATCGTGGTGCGCTGGGCGGGGGAGGCGTTGGTGGGGGCGTCGATAAGCGAGCGCGGGGTGGGGAACGGAATGACGGCGAGGGTGAGGGCGATGAGGGCAGCGAGGTAGTAGCGCACACCCTCTTAGACTTAGGCGCCGGCGCCGCGGTTCCGCTCGAGGGCTTGGTCGAAGCTGGCCTCCGGGTTGCGCATCGCGTAGTCATTGACCCGCATCGCCGTGTCGAACTCCTTGGCCACGCCGGGCCGGGTACGGGTGGTGGCGGACACGGCGACCATCACCGCGGTGGAGAGGACGACTCCGGGCACGATCTCGTAAATCTCGGTGATGGACGAGTCGACGGAACCCCACATGAACACCGTGACCGCCCCGGTGATCATGCCGGCAATCGCGCCCTCGGAGGTCAGGCCTTTCCAGTACAGCGAGGCGATGACGACGGGGCCGAACGCGGCGCCGAAACCTGCCCACGCGAACCCGACAAGGCCGAGGATGGTGTCCGAGGGGTTGGCGGCCAAGGCAATGGCGACGAGCGCGATGAGCACGACCATGGCGCGCGAGAGCAGGAGCAGACGCTCGCCGGCCAGCTGGCGTTTGCCAAGCACGCGGTAGAGGTCCTCGATCAGTGCCGAAGAGGTGATCAGAAGTTGCGAGGACATCGTCGACATGATCGCGGCGAGCACGGCGGTGAGGACGATGCCGGCCACCAAGGGATGGAACAGGACGCGGGTCATGTCGAGGAAGATGGTCTCTCCGTTGGGGTCGGTGACCTGCGCGCCCGTCTGGGTGAAAAAGACGGTGGCGACGAGCGCGGTGAAGATCGCGCCGATGTAGCACAACGTGACCCACAAGGTGCCGGTGCGGCGAGCCGAGGCCGCCTCAGCCGGGGAGCGCAGTGCCATGAATCGGGTGATGATGTGCGGCTGGCCCATGTAACCGAGCCCCCACGCGAGATTGCTGATGATCGTCACCGCAGACACGCCGGCAAACAGGTTGAAGTAGGTGGGATTCGCCTCCGGGAATGGCCCGTAGGGGTTCGCAGCGGCAAAGGAGAAGATCTCGCTGGGGGTATCCAGGGCAAACAGGGCGATGATCGGCACGGTGAGTAGGGCGAGGAACATCAGCATGCCCTGCACCACGTCCGTGTAGGAAACGGCCAAGAAACCGCCGATGAAGGTGTAGATGACGGTTACGGCACCGATGACGAGCATTCCCGTGAGGTATTCGCCGCCGAACGTCGACTCGAAGTATTTGCCACCGGCGACCATGCCGGAAGAGACGTAGAAGGTGAAGAAGAAGATGATGATGATTGCGGCCGTGATGCGCAGCACGCGCGAGGAATCTCGGGTGCGGTTTTCGAAGAAGCTCGGCAGAGTGATCGAGTTTCCCGCGACCTCTGAGTATGAGCGCAGGCGGGGTGCGACCCACTTCCAGTTTGCCCAGGTGCCGATCAGCAGGCCGATGACGATCCACAGCTCACTGAAGCCCGCGACGAACAGCGCGCCGGGCAGGCCCATCAGCAGCCACCCCGACATATCGGATGCCCCGGCCGAGATCGCGGCGACGAAGGGTGGCAAACCGCGTCCGCCAAGGACGTAGTCGTCATACTTCTTTGTCCTGCGCCACGAGTAGTAGCCGATGGCCAGCATCGCGGCGAAGTACAGCACGATGGCAAGAATCATCCACGCGTTGTCCACGTTGTCCTGCTCCTTGGTTTTTTCAGCGGGTCGAAAGTTTCACACAGCGTATCGTGTCCCGCACGCGTGGTATAAGGGAGGTTATGCCTGAATTCCTCCTCCACGGACTCTGGTTGCCCGAGTCCGGTCTCAACCTGTGGGTTGAGCAGGTGGAGGGACACCGGATTGTGCTTCCGTCCCAGGTTCCTGTGGGCACGTTCCCGCCCGTTGTTGAAAAGCTTGTCGACGACTCCAGGTTCCGTCACCGACGCCGCGTGCGCCTGCAAACCCCGCGCGGAAAGCACGTGGAGCTTCGCGTGCCGACGGCCGCGTTCGCCCCGGCTGAGACTGTCTCTTTCCTCGCGACGCTGATGTTCGTGGACTCTGATTCCCCCGCGGCGACGGCGTCCCAGCGCGCTGCGATCGCCCCGGATCTTCAGTGGTTGATCCGCATGTATGTCGGACTGCACCGGTTCGTGCGCGCCGGACGGGTGAGCATCCACGTGCCGTATCGCGACGGGCAGTGGTACGCCGAGTGGCAGCTGGGCACGGGGGTGGAAGAGCGTGGCTGGCTCGCCGAGATGGTCGCCGCGGCCCCCGGGGTGCTGGCGGTGAACAACCCGAGCTTGGACGAGGACCTCGCCCACACGCTCGTGCACTGGATCGCTACCGCACAGCTCGAGGGCTTGAACGAGAACACCCGGCCCTACCCGTGGCACGATTTCGTGCACTCGCTGCTCACCGCGTCCCCGTTGCGCCGCGGCGGGGCGGAGCTGACACGCAAGCTCAGCGATTGGAATGGTTCGATCACCGCAGTCAACCTGCAGCTGGTGTTCATCGTGGGGCAGCCCGCCGACGCCGACGAGGCCGCCGACACCGACGATGGCAGTGAGGCCGCGCAGTGGCCCGTGCGGGTGCAGGTCCGCTCCGGCACCGATTCGCCGCGGCCAGTGCGCCTGCACGACTACGACGCCGCCACCGCCCAGACCCTGCGCCAGGCTCTGAACCGGGCGGTGGAGGTCAGCGACTTGGTCGATCCTGTTCAACACCCGCGCCGCGCCGGGTCCGCGTTAGCCTCGCCCGAGATGGAGGGGGATTGGGATGCGTACCTGACCACCGATGAGATTGTGCGTTTCGTGCGGTTGGACGCGGTGAAGCTGCGCATGAGCGGATTTGCGGTGATGCTGCCTCGCGCGTGGTCGACAGCGGAAACCACCGCCAAGCTCAACGTCGCCGCTGAAGCCAACCCGCATGACTCATCCACGGTCACCCACTTGGGCTTTGACACTCTCGTTTCCTACGACTGGAAAATCTCCGTCGGGGACATCGAGCTTGACGATGCCGAAATGGCGCAGTTGATCAACTCCAAATCCGGGCTGGTCAAGCTGCGCGGGCAGTGGGTGCTTGCCGACGGCAACGCTCTGGCCCGCACGCAGCGCTACATGGAAAAGCTCGCCGAAAGCTCGCTGACGCGCGCCGAGCGCGAGGCCGAGGCCGCACGGACCCGGGCAGCGCTGGCCGAGGCCAATGGTGCCGGCGATGCCGCCGAGCTGGCGGCAGAGGCAGAGCGCTTGCGCGAGCGCTACGAGCAGCTCAAGGCCTCCAACAACACTGAGGGTGCGGTCACCGCCGCTGAGCTGCGCGACCTTGCCCTGGAATCCGCCGCGGCCGACGATGAGGCGCCGGTGGAGTTTTCCGGCTCGCCGTGGTTTACCTCGCTGGTGGCGGGCACGCAGCGGCCCGCCCCGGAGCGCGTGGACATCCCCGGGTGGGTCAACGCTGAGCTGCGCGAGTACCAGCGCCGCGGGGTTGACTGGCTGTACTTCATGTCGCGCTCCAACTTGGGCGCCGTGCTGGCCGATGACATGGGGCTGGGGAAAACACTGCAGCTGCTGACCCTGATCGCCGTGGAACGCGAGCGGGGCGAGCGCACCGGCCCGACACTCGTGGTCGCACCGACCTCCGTGGTGGGAAACTGGGCGCGCGAAGCCAAACGCTTCGTTCCCAAATTGAAGGTCGTGGTGCACCATGGCACGCAGCGCCTCAGCGGAGATGAGCTGTTCGGGGAGATCGATTCCGCGGACGTGGTGATTACCTCCTACGGGGTGGCCGGGCGCGATATGAAGGACCTCTCGCGTATTGAGTTCGACCACGTTGTGTTGGATGAGGCCCAGGCGATCAAGAACGCGGGCACGAGGGCGTCGAGAAGCGTGCGCGCGATCCCGGCGAAGCACCGCATCGCGCTGACGGGTACGCCGATCGAGAACAAGCTCTCTGAGCTGCGCAGCCTGCTCGACTTTGTCAACCCCGGCATGTTGGGCAGCCAGACCTTTTTCCGCAACCACTTTGCCAAGGTCATCGAGTCGCGCCGCGACGTCGAGCTCGCCGAGGAGATGAGCGAGCGCCTGCGGCGGCTGACCACCCCGTTCATCCTCCGCCGGCTCAAGACCGACCCCGCGATTATCGACGACCTGCCGGAGAAAAACGAGCACATTGTCACCGTGGACATGACGCCCGAGCAGGCGGCGCTCTATACCGCGCTGGTGCGCGATGCCCAGGCCGAGCTCGAAGAGCGCGAGGGCATGGCGCGCAAGGGCATGGTGCTGGCCACCATCACCCGCATCAAGCAGATCTGCAACCACCCCGCGCACTTCCTCGGTGACGGCTCTGCGGTCACGCTGAAGGGAAAGCACCGCTCCGGCAAGGTGGCCATGCTTATGGAGCTGCTCGGCGAGGCGATCAACTCCGAGCAGCGCGTGCTCATCTTCACCCAGTACAAGGCATTCGGCGCGCTGCTGCAGCCGTACCTGGCGGAGCGTCTCGGCGAGCCGGTGCCGTTCTTGCACGGCGGGGTGAGCAAGGACGCGCGCGACGCGATGGTGGACAGCTTCCAATCCGTGGGCGGACCGCGCGCGATGCTGCTTTCCCTGAAGGCCGGAGGTACCGGGCTCAACCTCACCGCAGCCTCGGTGGTCATCCACCTCGACAGGTGGTGGAACCCGGCCGTGGAGAACCAGGCGACCGACCGCGCGTACCGCATCGGCCAGGACAAAAACGTCACCGTGTACAAGATGATCACCCGCGGCACGCTGGAGGAATCCATCCAGGATGTGCTCGACGGCAAGATGCACCTGGCGGGTACCGTCGTGGGCGAGGGAGAGGGCTGGATCACCGAGCTCGACACCGAGGACCTCGCGCGGCTGATGAGCTACCGAGCGGAGGAGGGCTGACATGGCGCAGCACAACAGGCCGAGAGAAGACAACGTCATCTACGCCAACTTCGGGGCGCGCCGGCGGGTGACTAGCCCGGAGGAGGCGGGTGCCGCGCAGCCTCCGCTGCAGCGCGCCCCGTCGTTCTCGCCCGCGGCGATGCGCGTGTTCAACGCCGCGGTGCGCCAAACCGATCCGGCGCGCACCAAGCGCGGCCAGCAGTATGCCGCCGGCGAGCACGTGCTCGACGTCACCGTGCGCTCCGGGGGCTTTGACGGGGTTGTCGCGGGGAGCCAGAACGACCCGTTTAGCGTCAGCATCCAGCTGCCGCGCCGTGCCCCGACCGACGTCCAGGACGCGCTGAACATCATGGCGCGGCGTGCCAACTCGGTGGCCAGGGCACGAGCGGGAGAGTTCGACGACGACGTGCTCGACATCTTGCTCGCCCCCGACCCCGCCAGCGTCCGCTTCTTCTGCACCTGCCCGGACCCCGCGGCGGTGTGCAAGCACGCCGTGGCCGTCGCGCAGAAAGCCGCCGAGCTTATCGACGCCTCCCCCGAGGTCATCTTCTCGCTGCGCAACTTGAACCTGGCCACCTTCGAGCAGGGGGTGCGCAACCGCGCCGTTTCGGTGGCGAAGGAGAACTCGGAGGAAGGCTCGGAGTACTTCTGGGACGGCCGCGAGATGCCCAGGCTGCCGGAGCCGAAGCTCGCGCCGATGATCGAGGACTCCGACATCGATATGCTGCACCGCGCGATGCAGTCGGTATCCTTTACCAACATCGATCAGCTGCGCGCTGTGGCCGACATCGAAGACCTGTACGAGGAGTTGACCAGGCAGTGAAGCCGTGATGTCGGGCGCGTTTGCTACAAACAATGCCATGAAACCTCTGACCTTCATTCACACCTCGGACCTGCAGTTAGGCATGACGCGCAAGTTCTTGCCGCCGGAAGCGCAATCGCGTTTCGACGACGCCCGCTTGCGCGCCGTGCACCGCCTCGGCGAGCTCGCCACAGAGCGCGGCGCCGAGTTCATCGTCGTCGCCGGTGACGTCTTCGAGCACAACGCCTTGGAAAAGCGCACCCTCGGCCGGGCGCTCGAGGCGCTAGATAACCTGCCCGTTCCCGTGTACCTTTTGCCCGGCAACCACGACCCGCTGGTGGCGGACTCGATTTTTAGCCGCACGCACGATCTCACAGGGGTCACGATGCTCGATTCCACCGATGTTGTCGAGGTGCGCGAGGGCGTCGAGATCGTCGGCGCGCCGCTGAAGGCCAAGTACGCCTCCGAGGACCTGTGCGCCGCAGCGCTTGCGCCGCTTGCGCCGACCAAGGCGCTGCGCGTGCTCGTCGGGCACGGGCAGACGCAGTCGCGCACCGGCGAGGTGGCCCCCGACACCATCGACCTGGACAACCTCGAGACTAAGCTTGCCGACGGCACCATCGACTACGTGGCCCTGGGCGACACGCACTCAACCCGCTCGCTGGGTGACTCCGGTAGCGTCTGGTACTCCGGCTCGCCGGAGACGACCGATTTCCACGACCTGACCCCGGGCGTTGCCGGCGGCGAGGTCGACTCCGGCAACGCGCTGGTGGTGCAGCTGTCCAAGGGGCACGCGGAGGTGGAGAAAGTACCGGTGGGCGCGTGGGTGTTCCACGCCCTGCACTTCGAGGTCGGTGGTGGGGTGGACGTCGATAAGCTTTTGGCTCAGCTGCGCGCGTACCCGGACAAGGAGCGCACGGTGATTAAGTACGCCATCGTGGGCACGCTCGGGCTGGAGGATACGCGGCGGCTGGAGGAGGGGTTGGCCGAGCTTGAGCCGGTGTTTGCCTCTCTGCGTGAGCGCACCCGCCTGATGGATCTGCACCTCGAGCCCGGTGCCGACGAGCTGGCGAACCTGCCGCTCGGAGGCTTCGCGGCCAATGCCATGGGCGAGCTGGCCACGGCCGCGACCGGGGGAGACGCCACCGCCCGCGACGCGGTCAACCTGCTGTTCCGTCTGGCGAAGGAGGCCTAGGAGCCATGAAGATCCACTCCATTTCGCTGCGCAACGTCCGCGCCGTGGAACACCTCGAGCTTGACGACATCCCGGACACCGGCGTGATGCTGCTGCACGGCGACAACGAGGCGGGTAAATCCACCGTGCTCGACGCCATTGACGCCGTGCTCAACTTCAAGCACTCCACCTCCGACAGCAGGGTCAAGGTCTTAGCGCCTGCCGGAAAAGACGTTGGGCCGGAGATCACGCTTCGCGCCACGGTGGGCCCATACACGTTCAGCGTGCGCAAGGTGTTCCTGCGCAAGAAGCGCTCGGAGCTGACCATTACCGCGCCGAAGCGCGAGCAGTTCACGGGCCGGGAGGCCGACGACAAGCTCGAGGCCATCTTGGACGAGCACCTGGACAAAACCCTGGCGGCGACGCTGTTTCTGCGCCAGGGCGAGCTGGACCCGGGCATCGCCGCCGCCGGCATTCCCTCGATCACCCGCGCCTTGGACACCGGTGAGGCAGGCAGTGACGAGGCCGCGCCTGGGACCGAGGACACTGCGCTGATGCAGCGCATTGAGGCGGAGTACCTGCGCTTTTTCACCGCGAAGGGCCGCAAAAACGCCGCGTACGCCGACCTGGAGAAGCGTGTTGAATCCGCGAGCGCGTCCGTCGCCGAGCTCGACGCGGAGGTTGCCAGGCTCTCCGGTTTCGTCGACGAGGTCGCGCGCAAGGAGACGGAGATCGCGAGGATTTCCGCTGAGCTGCCCGAGGCCGTTGAACAGGAGGCAACCCGCGCGGAAGAGGCCGCTGCCGCCAAGGCACTGGCGGACAAGGCCGAGGCGGCGCAGCAGGCGAAGGACCGCGCCGAGATCGACCTCGAGCGCGCCACCGAGGACATCGCCGCGCGCGCCGCCACCCGCTCGCGTGTCGACGCCCTCACCGCCGAGGCCGCCGAGCTTTCGGCCTCACTGGTTACGGCGCGCGAGGCAGCAGAGGGCGAACAGGCGCGCGTGGTGGAACTGACCGGGGCGCGCGATCGCGCGAAGGAGCGCCTCGCCCAGGCCCGCGCGGACGTCAAGGACGCCGAGGCTGCGCGCCAGCAGGTGCGTGGCCGCATCCGGGCCGCCGAGCTCGGCGAAATCATCGCCCGACTGGACGCCGCCGACAAAGAACTGGCGGATCTGCGCGCCGCGCAGCCCGAAAAGCCCGTCACGGACGCTGACGTGCGCGCGGTGGAAAAGGCGCGAGAAGAGCTTGGCCTGCAGCGCAGGCTTCGCGACACCGCGTCGGCCAAGCTCGAGATCACCGCCCCAGAGGGTTCTGTTTTAAGCATTGACGGCGATGTTGTGGATTTCGACGGTACTGCGACCGTCGGTGTCCACCACGGCACGCGGGTCGGCATCGGCGACGTCGACGTAGTCTACCGCGGTGCCCAGGGCACGGAGCAGGCCGCCGAGGCGGTGGAGAGCGCGCAGCGGGAGCTGAGCGAGCTACTCGACGCCCACGGTTGCGACGACATCGATGCCCTACGCAGCCTGCGCGACACCCACGCGGAACTTGCTGGAGAGTTGACGATGGCGCAGCGCCGCCGCGAAGACGTCCTCGGCGCGCGCGACGCGGAGGAGCTGCGGGCCGAGCACGCCCGGCTTGCTGCGCTGGTAGAGGGGGATGCCGTTGTTGGGGAGCTCGGTGAGGACGAGGCGGAGGCAGCCTTAAGCGCAGCGCAGCGCGAGTTGGACGAGGCAAGCGATGCGCTTGAGCTGGCCGAGGGTGCGCTGCGTCCCTGGGCGGAGCGTAAGGAGGCGACCGCGCTCGCTGTGTTGGAGGAGCGCGCCGAGGCGAAGACCGCGGAGAAAGATGCGGCGGTGGCGAGCTTGGCCGCGGCGGAGGAGAAGACTCCGACCGAGCAGCTTGAGACTGCGCGCGAGCGGGCAGCCGTTGCGCTGGACGCGGCGAAGAAACAGGCAGAAGTACTTGCCGTCGAGCTCAAGCGCGCAGACCCGGAGCTGGCCGCCGACCTTCTGGAAGGCGCCCAGGTCAAGGTGCGCAATCTGCGCAACCGGCTGGGGGAGGCGGAGCGCAGGGTTGCGGAGCTATCAGGGCGTATCGAGCAGGCCGCCGGCGTGGCGGAGCAGGCGGATCGGGCCGCCTCCGCGCTCGAGGCAGCCGAATCGGAGTTGGCCACAACTACGCGCCGGGCGGAGGCCGCGCAGCTGTTGCGCGAGACGATGCTGCGCCACCGCGACGAGGCCCGCGCCCGCTACGCCGCGCCCTTTGCGGAGGCGCTCAACCGCTACGCCACGCGGGTTTTCGGCCCGGATGTCGAGTTCACCCTGGGCGAGTCGCTGGAGATCCAGGCCCGCACGTTGCACGGCGCGACCGTGGCGCTCGACCAGCTTTCCGGGGGCGCGAAAGAGCAGCTTGCCCTGCTGGTGCGTTTCGCCATTGCGGAGCTCGCCGGAACGGGCCAAGCAAGTAAAAGCCCCGTGCCGGTGATTGTCGACGATGCCTTGGGGGCGACGGACCCAACGCGCTTGGAGCTGATGAACTCCCTGTTCAACCAGGTGGGGCGCGAGTCGCAGGTGTTTGTACTGACGTGCTTCCCGCAGCGCTTTGACCGCGTGTGCGTTGCCAAGGTGGCGTCTATTAGCGAACTTAAGCAGGTGGGGGAGTAGCGGTTGGCTCGGTTGCTGTATTTGGTGTGTTTCGTGGCCGGGATGTCACGGTCAGGGGGTTCTCGGCGTGTCCGAACTGGGGTTTTGTGTCCCGCTGCCCGTTGACTGTGACATTTGACCGGCTGAGATGTCACGGTGAAGGCGATCCCGGCACCGCCGAACTGGGGTTTTGCCCCCCGGACCCCGTTGACCGTGACATAGCACCGGTCAAGATGTCACGGTGAAGTGGTTTGCTGGGTGGCCGACCTGCGGTTTTGTACTCCGCTGCCCGTTGACTGTGACATTTAACCGGCCAAGATGTCACGGTGAAGCCGATCCCGGCACCGCCGAACTGGGGTTTTGCACCCCGGACCCCGTTGACCGTGACATTGCACCGGTCAAGATGTCACGGTGAAGCGGTTTACAACACCCCCGACCTGCTGTTTTACCCCCGGTAACCACGTCGACCGTGACATCCCACCCCAAGGAAACCCCCCAAGCACGACCGGCCTAAGCCTTGATGCCGGAGCCCTCGATCACGATGGTGATCTTGTTGGACACCAGCACGCCGCCGGACTTTAGCGGTGCCTGGAAGTCCACACCGAAGTCGGTGCGGTCGATTGTGGTGCTGGCCTCGAAGCCTAGGCGCTCGTTGCCGAAGGGGTCGGTCTCCACGCCGAAGGTCTCCACGGTGAGGGTGACCGGCTTGGTGGTGGACTTGATGGTCAGGTTGCCCTCGACGGTGCCGTTGCCGTTCTCGTCGACGTTGAAGGCGGTGGACTCGAAGGTCATCTCCGGGTACTTCTCAACGTCGAAGAAGTCCTCGCCGTGCACGTGTGCGTCGCGGTCGGAGTTGCCGGTGTCGATCGAGGCGGTCTTGATGGTCGCGGTCGCCTTCGGGTTCTCCCCGTCGACAGTGAGCTGCGCGGTGAACTCGGGGAAGTTGCCGCGGACCTTGGTCACCATTGCGTGGCGGGCGACGAAGCCGATCTCGGTGTGGTCGGGGTCGAGGTTCCAGGTTCCAGTGAGGTGAGACATTGTAAAACTCCTTCAAGCTGTTGACGTGTTAGCAACAGCAAATATAGCACTTTTATGTGACGTGTCAACTTAAAGGTGAATAAATACCTTTCCTGCAGGTCAGGACGGGAGTAGACGAAAGTAGATAAAAGGGGTGATCTTCTTTGAAGCAGTTGACGCACAAGGTAACCTCAGTGTTATGGCTGAACAACCGCGCTGGCTCAACGATGGTGAACAGGAACTGTGGCGACTCATGCTCGCCGCATCCCGAAAGGTCGACCGCGTCATCGACGAGACCCTTCAAGCAGGGTCGAACCTTTCGTCCTCCGAGTTCGCCGTCCTCGTGTCCCTGTCCGAGGCAGAGGGCAAAGAGCTGCGCCTGCGCGATCTCTGCGCCGTTCTGGATTGGGACCGCTCGCGCACCTCGCACCAGGTCACCCGCATGCAGCGCCGTGGACTGATCACCAAGTGCAAGTCGCCTGGCGACGCCCGCGGGGTGTTAGTCAAGCTCACCGACGACGGCCTGACCCGCGTCACCCAAGCCGCACCCGACCACGTCGAAAGCGTGCGCCGCATCATCTTCGACCACCTCGAGCCCGAGGACATCGCCGCTTTACGACGCTTCTTCGGCGGCATCATGGAAGTCGACAACGTCCCCGGCATCCCGAAGTGCTCGGAGATCAACAAGTTCGACTAAAGAATCAGGGTCGAAATCAGGGTAAACCCCGTTGTCGGGAAACCTGTTCCCCCGTTGAATGGGAAGTGTCAGAAGGTTACAACCACACCAACGGGAAAGGAACCCACACCATGTCGACCACCAACAACACCAGCCCCCGCAAGCGCCTCACCCGCTCGATCACCGACCGGTGGATCGCCGGCGTCTGTGGTGGAGTGGCCAACTACTTCAACATCGACCCGGTGCTCGTTCGCATCATCTTTATCGTTCTAATCCTCGCTGGCATCCTGCCGGGCGTGCTGCTCTACATCGCCGCCTGGATCATCATGCCCGAGGGGATCTAGCTCATCCACCGCCAGCGCGAAGCGGACCGCGCCGACAATCTGGTGCATCGCAACAGCGGCGTCTTTCCACACGTAAAACGCGTTGGCGAACGGGTGCGTGAGTGAGTCGTAGACTTTGACGGTCGCGTGCACGCCGACGTCGACAAGCGAGCGAGCGAACGTCACCGCCTCGTCGCGCAGCGGGTCGAACCCCGCGGCCGCGATGTAGGCGGGCGCAACCCGGGCGAGGAGCTCGGGCGGCGCCAGCGACGGCGAGATCTCCCAGTTCGTCAGGTCGTCGGACGCGCTGGTGTACAGCTCGCGGTAGTACTCCAGCTGCTTGCGCGTCAGGTAGGTGCCCGTGTCGAACTCGCGTTGCGACGGCGTGTCCAACGTGGCCAAATTCGTCGAGGGGACGATGAGCACCTGGAGCGCCGGCTGGCTCTCGCCGCGGGCGGCCCTGCGCAAACAAAGCGCCGCGCTGAGTGTCGCGCCGGCGGAATCCCCAGCGAACGCGACGCGGGCGGGATCGATACCGTCGACCTCGCCGGCCAAGACCGCGCTCGTCACCGCATCGCTGGCGTCGAGCCCGGCCGGGAACTCGTGCTCTGGGGCGAGCGGATAATCCACCGAGATCACCGCCACGTCGCCGTACGCGCACAGGAAGCGGCACGTGTTGTCGTGGGATTCCAAAGAACCTGTGGCCCAGCCGCCGCCGTGGAAATACACCACCGCCGGAAGCTCACCCGTGGCGTGGGCGGGGCGGTAGTGGCGCACCGGGGTCGAAGCGATGTGCGCGTCCCACACCGCACCCACCTGAATGGGTGGCCCCGCCGCCAGCCTCGCCTGCGATTCGATCTCCTTGCGCGCCTCCTCAACGTCGAGGTCCGCCGTATCCTTCGCAATTAGGCGAAGCGCCAGCGCCGAGGCCCTCACATCGGGAGCGAGAACTAACCCGTTGCGCGACTTCTGCCGGCCGAGCAGTCTCAAAGCAGCATTGGGGATAGCTCGAAGGGTTGCCGCCGCGGCGAGAGAAACATTTCGGGATAAAAACATAAATCCTAAGTTTATTCACGCACGCCTTGAGATGATGGGTGATTCGCTCACCGCTCGCACCGGGTGATAACCTTTAGTGCGCACTGAACAAGTGCATGTCTTCGTAGCTCAGTGGATTAGAGCATCGGTTTCCGGTACCGAAGGTCGCAGGTTCGAATCCTGTCGGGGACACAATTGTCATGAGTCGCGACATGGTTGACAGATCAGTCGCGACATGGTTGGCAAACCGGTGTCCCGGGTTTTGTTTTTCCGGGGCGCCGGTTATGCGTTTTAGCTCAGGGGTGGGTCGCCTTTTCGCCAGTATGGTTTTTGGTATTGGCGGGTGGTGTCGATGTAGTGTTCGGCGATGATTTCGCTGGTTTCTTGTGTGGATGTGGTGATGTGGTTGTCGGTGATGACCATGAGGATGTTCTCCCCGGCCCATGCTCGTCCGATTCCTAGGTGGTAGAGCCTGCCTGCGTAGCGGATGCTGACTTTGCCGTTGGGGGCGACGATGTCGTGGCGCACGCGCCATTCTTGGGTGGGCGTGGTGGTGGGGGTGGCTTTCGGCCCTGTTGTGTAGGCGGTCTCGGGGGTGCGCCGTCCTAGGGCGCGGTGCGGGCGTTGTGTGTTGTAGTAGCCGGCGAATTCGTCGAGTTGGTGTTGTAGCTGTGTGATGGTTTCCGCTGGTGGTTGTGCGCTGATCCATTTTTTTAATGTTTGGTGGAACCGTTCGATTTTGCCTTGGGTTTGCGGGTGGCCCGGCCTGCCGTTCTTTTGCTGGATGCGGTGGGTTGTCAGGACTTTCTCGAAGGCGTTTCGCCCGCCTTTGCGTCCGGCCAGGCGTGCGGTGAACACCAGGCCGTTGTCGGTCAATGTTGATGCCGGTGGGCCGTAGATGTCGATGAGTCGGGATAGTTCGTCTGCGACGGCCACGCCGGTGAAGGCGGCGCGGGTGGTCATCGACAGCAGGTAGCGGGAGTGATCGTCGATGAAGTCGAGGACTTCTACCCGGGTGCCGTCGAGAAGGAACAGGTGGGTGATGTCTGCCTGCCAGCATTCGTTGGGCATGGCGGCTTCGAACCTGATGTAGGAGCTGCGCGGCTTCTTCTGCGGCTGCGGGGTCACTAAACCGGCGGCGGTGATGATCCTGCGGATTGTTGATGGTGATGGCACGCGCATGCCTTGGCGCTCCAGGTGGAAGGCAATCGTGTCGGGGCCCGCGTCGAAACCGGCCCGGGTGAGTTCTTTGCGTATCTCGATGATGTGGTTGCGCAGCGGTTCGGGTACGGCGTGCTGGTGGGTGCGCGGTGCGCGGGACTTCGGGGCGATAGCGTCGGGTCCGCCTGTATCCAAGTCGGCCAGGATTTTGTAGACCCTTTGGCGTGAGATGTTGAAGCGGGCGGCGACTTTTGCCACGGGTTCGTGTTGTTCTCTGACGGCTTTAACGATGGCGAGGTTGCGGTTGGGGCTGTTCACCGTGTCAACAATGTCGCGGCTGATCAGCTTGACGGCCGCCGAAACGCGCCCGAGCGTGTCAAGTTGTTTGTGTGTGGGGCGTGATTATTAGAGGTAGGGCTCGAAGCGGTCAGGGTAAGCCACAGACATCTGGTTGATGGCCTGCTTCCAGTTCGTCACCCGCCTGCCCTCGATCAGCCGGCCGCTGGTCGCCGCGACCCGTTTGCCCTGCTTAGCACGCTTGGCGGCCCGTTTGTCCTCAATGTTGCAGATCATCAACCACACGGTTTTGATCGCAGACTCATCGTTGGTGAACTGCACCCGATTCCGGGTGGCTTTACGCAGCTCGTTGTTCATCGACTCAATCGAGTTCGTGGTGTAGATCACCTTCCTAGCCATCGGTGGGAACTCAAGGAACGGGATGAACCGGTCCCACGCATCGCGCCACACCTTGACTGACTGCGGATACTTTTCCCCCAGCTCGGAGGCCTCGAACTCCGTCAACGCCGCCAGAGCGGTTTGCTCGGTGGGGGCGGTGTAGATCTTCTTCAACTCGGCGGACACCGCCTTACGATCTCCATAGGCCACCCACCGGTTTGCTGCCCTGATCAGGTGGACGACACAGGTCTGGACCATCGAATCCGGCCAGGTGGCTTCCACAGCCTCCGGCAGACCCTTGAGCCCGTCACAGCACACGATGAACACATCGTGCACTCCGCGGGTAGCGAGGTTGGCACACACCTGCGCCCAGAACGAGGCTCCTTCCTCTTTAGCCAGCCAGATACCCAGGATGTGTTTGATCCCCTCCATGTCCACCCCGATAGCCAGGTACGCGGATTTGTTGACCACCCGGCCCCCGTCACGGACTTTGATCCGTAACGCATCGAGGAAGACCACGGGGTAGAACTCATCAAGTTGGCGGTTCTGCCAGATCATGACCTCCTCGAGGACCGCATCGGTGATCGCGGAGATTGTTTCATGGGAGATGTCCACGCCCATGGCGGTGGCCATGTGGTGCTGGATGTCTCGGACGGTCATGCCACCGGCATAGAGACTGATGATCATGTCGTCGACGTCGGTCAGCCGGCGGGATCCTTTGGGCACCATTGTCGGCAGGAAGGATCCGTCACGGTCCCGGGGAACAGCGACATCGACCGGTCCGTAGTTCGAATCGACCCGCTTGGGGTAGGAACCGTTACGGGAATTGTTCTGACCAGCGGCTTCCTTGCTGTTCCGGTCGCCGTGCTGGTAGCCGAGGTGGGCATCCATCTCGGCGTTGAGGCCCCGGTTGATCGAGGCCTGGAGCAGGCCCCGGACGAGATCGTTGGCATCCGTGGTGGAGGTGCCGAGCTCGTCGATCAGCTTCGCCATCTCAGGATTGGCGAGGAGCTTTTCCTCGATCGCTTTGATCTTTGCGGAGTCCTCTGGGTTTCGTCGTGCCACGGTAGTCATTCTGGTTCATCTCCTTGGTGTGAGGGGAATCCCTCACACACAAACCATCTGACACCCTCACGCGCCCCGGCACCAGTGTCAACAATGTCGCGACTGACCTGACAACCATCATCCCAGGTGGTTTTGCGACCCTAACTGTCAACGATGTCGCGACTGACCTGACAACCATCACAACCGCCACCCCAGGCACGCCCTGTCAACTATGTCGTGACTTCGGACACTGTCGGGGACACAATTATGGAAAGGCGCGGCACCACCTTTGCCGGCTCCTTCGGTTCCTCCTGGTGAGCACGGCGCAGCACGCAGTGCGCCGCTTGATTCTTCCCATGGTTTGTGGCTAAAACCCGCAGGCAACGGCCAGAGAATTCACCGACAGCCCGGCGCTGCATTCGTATTCTGGGGCCATGACCAAAGCACTTTTCGTTCTCACCGCAGCAGACCACTGGACGCTTAACGACGCCTCGCAGCACCCAACCGGCTTTTGGGCCGAGGAGTTCACCACCCCGTACGGGGTTTTCCGTGACGCGGGCTGGGACCTCACGGTGGCAACCCCCGGTGGACGCAAACCCGTCGCCGACCCCGCCAGCCTCAATGACGAGCAGGAGGCGATTCTCGCCGAGCTGGCTCCAGTCATTGACAACCCGGCCTCGCTCGAAGATGTCGACCCGGACAACTTCGACGTGGTGTTCTACCCGGGCGGGCACGGCCCGATGGAGGACTTGGCGGTCAACGAGGCGTCGTCACGCATCCTGGCGAGCAGGCTCGAGCAGGACCGGACCCTGGCGCTGTTGTGCCACGCGCCGGCGGCTATCGCGGCCACGGCTGACGCGAACGGGAAATCACCGTTTGCCGGGCGGAAGATGACCGGCTTCTCCAACGCCGAGGAGAGCGCCGGCGGCCTCGCGAGCAAGGCCACGTGGCTGCTCGAGGACAAGCTCGTTGAGCTCGGCGTGGATTACAGCGCGGCTGAACCGTTTAGCCCCCACGTCGTCTCCGACGGCAACCTCCACACCGGGCAGAACCCGGCGTCGTCAAAGGAGCTGGCAGAAAAGATCCTCGAAAGCATCTAGCGCGCCTCGAAGTATCCCGGCGCGTCTGTCGCCTCCGTGCGGCCGGTGCGCAGGTAGTCGATGACGATACGGTCGACTACCTTGTTGCCGAACCCGACGTGGCCGTGGCCAGGGCCGTGCACGGTGAGCAGGTGGCTGCCCATCGACTCGGCGATGGTGCCGCGTCCCTCATACACCGTCTGCGGATCCCCGGTGCCATTGATCTGCAGCGGGCGGAGCTCGAGGCGGGAACCATCCAGCTCCGCTGTGCCGGCAACAGGCTCGGCGCCCGCGCAGTACATGCCAGAGCCAATCACGGCATTGGGGCTGGTGAAGATGTCGCCGCTGACCTCAGAGGACCACAGCGCCGCCGGGATGAGGCCGAAATCGGGCGGGGAGACATTCTCGTTGCACATCTGGACCGCCTGGAGCTGGTGCAATGCCACGACTTGCTGCTGGTACTCGTCGATAAGTGCCTGCGCGGGCGCTGCGTCCTGGCCCTGCTCAAGAGTCCCGTTTGTGAGTCGCGCGAGCTGATCCCAGGCCTGTGGGTGAGGCAGGTTTATGCGGGTCGCGGTGAGCAGCGGGGAGGTGGCCTGATTTGCCCCGGGGTTGAGAAGACGTGAGACGATTCCCTCGCCCTCCACGCGGGCCTTCCCGGTGGCGGTGAGCACGTCCGCGCCGGCCTGGCCGGAGGATCCGAGCCCGGGCGGGAGGTCCCCGACCTGAGCCGGGGGAGGGGTTACTGTTGGGTTCGTACCTGATTCGGCGACGACCTTGCGCGACCAGTACTGGTAGGCCTTCAGCGGGGTGTCACCCATCCCGTAGGTTGCGTCGTTGGCGGCCACGTAAGCGAAGTAATCGTTCAGCGCGCGCTCGTAGCCGCCCTGCTGTGTGCGCATCAGCCCCTGCCAGGCAAGGGAAGGATCCATCGTGGAATCCAGCACTACACGGTCGGTGTGCTGCGGGTACATAGTGGCATAAACGGATCCGAGGTAGGTGCCGTAGGACAGTCCCATGATCGAAATCCTGTCGTAGCCGAGCGCTCGGCGAACCTCGTCCCAGTCGCGTGCGTTGTTTTCCGTCGTGATCGTCTCCGGGTAACCCGGCCGCTGACCCTGGCATAGCGAGCGGCTCACCCGACCGCTGGACAAGGTGGATTCAATTTGGAGCTGCGCTACGTCCAGTGGGGTCTGCGGGTTCGGTGACTGGCAGTTCAGCGGCGTTGAATGGAGCAACCCGCGGGGCTGGACCGCCACCAAGTCCCACTCGTCGCGGATCTCCTGTGGCCAGTCGAAACCGCTGCCTTCGGTGCCGAAGTAGGTGTACGCGTCGCCGCCCGGCCCTCCCGGGTTACCGAACAACGCGCCGCGGCGCGCAGCCGGGTTCTGCGCGGGGATGCGGATGAACCCGACGGAGATTGCCTCGCCGGCGGGGTCGTCGTAACGCATGGGCACCTCGATGCGGCCGCACTCGGCTCGCTCAACGTTGACCGTGATGGGGCACGGCTCGGCGGTGACCTCGGGCACGGGAGCTTCAGCGGCGCCAGCGACGACATTCACATGCACAGCGGCAAAGAGCAATGCGGCCGCCGACGCTTGCGCTCGCTGGGCGAAAAATGGCATGCGCATTGTAAAACCTTTCCAAGGAAATAAGAGAAGGCGTGGAGCAGACGGTGATTAATGCTACCTTGAATGCAGCGCAGGCGCGCGGCGAGGGCGGGCACCCATGGCGATAATGTCGGGCACCTGAATTAGACTGTTTCCCCATGACGCCAGCTGACCTCGCGACCGCCATCAGGCAGGCCACCACGACCGTTCTCACCGACCACGACCTCGACGCGACTGTCGTGCCCGAAACCGTGACGGTGGAGCGTCCGCGCAACCCCGAACACGGCGATTACGCCACTAACATCGCCCTGCAGGTGGCGAAACGGGCCGGCACCAACCCCCGCGAGCTCGCGGGCTGGCTTGTCGACGCCCTCGCCACCGACCCGGCTATCGCCAGCGCCGACGTTGCAGGCCCCGGTTTTATCAACCTGCGCCTCGCTGCGGACGCGCAGGGCAAGCTCGTCGCCGACATCTTGGAGGCGGGCCAGGACTATGGCCGCTGCCACATCTACGCCGGCGAGAAAGTCAACCTGGAGTTTGTTTCCGCGAACCCGACCGGGCCGATCCACCTGGGCGGTACCCGCTGGGCGGCGGTGGGTGACTCCCTCGGCCGCGTTCTCGAGGCCGCCGGTGCAGACGTCACCCGCGAGTACTACTTCAACGACCACGGTGGCCAGATCGACCGCTTTGCCCGTTCGCTCGTCGCCGCGGCCAAGGGCGAGCCCACGCCGGAGGACGGGTACGGTGGCGCGTACATTTCCGAGATCGCTGCGGGGGTCGTTGACAAGCACGAAGGCGCGCTGGAGGGCACGGACGCCGAGGTCCAGGAAACCTTCCGCGCGGCGGGCGTGGATATGATGTTTGCCCACATCAAGCGCTCGTTGAGGGATTTTGGCGTCGAGTTCGACGTGTACTTCCACGAAAACTCGCTGTTCGAATCTGGCGCCGTGGACAAGGCGGTGGCCACGCTCAAGGACAACGGCAACCTGTACGAAAGCGACGGTGCGTGGTGGCTGCGCTCGACCGGCTTCGGCGACGACAAGGACCGCGTGGTGATCAAGTCTGACGGCGACGCCGCCTACATCGCCGGTGACATTGCCTACGTGGCCGACAAGTTCGATCGCGGCCACACACTGGCCATTTACATGCTCGGCGCGGACCACCACGGCTACATCGCCCGGTTGCGCGCGGCGGCGCAGGCCCTCGGCTACGACGCGGACGCAGTGGAAGTGCTCATCGGCCAGATGGTCAACCTTGTACGAAACGGCAAGCCTGTGAAAATGTCCAAGCGCGCCGGCACGATCATCACCCTCGAAGACCTCGTCGACGCCATCGGAGTCGACGGTGCACGCTATTCTCTGGCCCGCTCCTCGGTAGACCAGACCCTCGATATCGATCTGGACCTGTGGACGAGGCAGTCCTCGGACAACCCCGTCTACTACGTTCAGTACGGCCACGCGCGGTTGTGCTCGATCGCGCGTCGCGCCTCTGAGGCGGGCGTGAGCGTCGCCGAGCCTGACCTGGGGCTTTTGACGCACGAGAAGGAAGGTGATCTGATCCGCACTCTCGGCGAGTACCCGGCGGTGGTCCAAGCCGCGGCCGAGCTGCGCGAGCCGCACCGCGTGGCCCGCTACGTCGAGGAACTGGCGAGCTCGTTCCACAAGTTCTATGACGCCCGCCAGATCCTGCCCAAGGCCGGCGAGGACGCCGAGCCGATCCACGAAGCGCGCCTCGCGCTGGCCATGGCCACACGCCAGGTCCTGGCCAACGCCCTTGACCTGCTCGGCGTCAGCGCACCGGAGCGGATGTAAATGGATTTCAACGACCTTCCCGCCCACGTGTGGCCGCGCTCTGTGGCGCGGCAGGAAGACGGCGTTGTCACCATCGCCGGGGTGCCGCTTCCCGAGATCGCCGAGGAGTACGGTACGCCCGTGATGGTTGTCGACGAGGACGACTTCCGGTCCCGCTGCCGCGACATGGCGGCCGCGTTCGGCGCGCCAGAAAACGTCCACTACGCCTCCAAGGCATTTTTGACCCGCATGATCGCGCGCTGGGTGGACGAGGAGGGGCTGGCACTCGACGTCGCCTCCGAAAACGAGCTGCGCATCGCGCTGGCCGCCAACTTCCCGCCCGAGCGCATTACGGTGCACGGCAACAACAAGTCGGAATCCTTCCTCACCCTCTGCGCCGAGTCCGGGGTTGGCCACGTCGTGATCGACTCGCACCAGGAACTCGCCGAGCTCAACGACGTCTGTGGGCGGCTCGGCACAAACCAAGAGGTTTTCGTGCGTGTCAAGCCCGGTGTGGACGCGCATACGCACGAGTTCGTCGCCACCAGCCACGAGGACCAGAAATTCGGCCTGTCGCTGGCCTCGGGCTCCGCGCACAAGGCGGCCGTCGACGCCATCGCTGCGGCCAACCTCACGCTTGCGGGTCTGCACTGCCACGTCGGCTCCCAGGTGTTCGACGCAGAGGGCTTCAAGCTCGCCGCCGAGCGCGTGCTGGGCCTGTACGCGACCCTCTACCGGGAGAACAACGTCGCGCTGGACTACCTCGATCTCGGCGGCGGTTACGGCATTGCCTACGTGGACGACGAGCAGCCTCTCGACGTCACCGGCGTCGCCCGCGACCTGCTCTCCAGCGTCGACCAGGTAGCCGCGGAGCTGGGGATCCCCGCCCCGACGGTGGTTGTCGAGCCCGGCCGCGCGATCGCGGGCCCGTCGACAGTGACCGTGTACCGCGCGGGCACGATCAAAGATGTGCACACCTCGCACACCACCACGCGGCGCTACATTGCCGTCGACGGCGGGATGAGCGACAACATCCGCCCCGCCCTGTACGACTCCGCCTACGATGGCCGGGTGGTCAACCGCTTCGTCGACGCCCCCGAGACCGCGACCCGCCTGGTTGGCTCGCACTGCGAGTCGGGCGACATCTTAATTAACGACGCAATGTGGCCCGAGGACATCGCCACCGGCGACCTGATCGCGCTGGCCGCGACCGGCGCCTACTGCTATTCCATGAGCTCGAACTACAACGCGTTTGGCCGCCCGGCCGTCGTGGCGGTGCGCGCCGGCCACACCAAGCCGATGCTCAAGCGCGAGACGGTCGAGGACTTGCTCGCGCGGGAGTACGAGGGATTGTCCTACACGTTATAGACAAAGCGGTACACTTGGGCCGCAGACCATTGCTACACGACGAAGGATTTTCGAAGGACTATGACTGTATCGAGCGCTGAGAGCCGCAACGGAAACTACCCAGGCAAGGGCATCGGCGAGCCGGTCGGTGTCGCCATCTTGGGCAAGGGCACCGTCGGCACCGAGGTGCTCCGACTCCTCGCCGAATTCTCCGACAACCTTGAGCACCGCATCGGCGGCCCGATTGAGGTGCGCGGCGTCGCGGTATCCAACCTGGATAAACACAAGGACGCCCCCGAGGTCGACGGGATTTACCTCACCGACAACGCCCGCGAGCTGATCGACCGCGACGATGTCGACGTCGTCGTGGAGCTCATTGGCGGCATCGAGTACCCGCGCGAGCTCGTGCTCGAGGCTTTGAAGAACGGCAAGTCCGTCGTGACCGCCAACAAGGCGCTCGTCGCGGCGCACGCCGACGAGCTTTCCGACGCCGCCAACGCCGCCGGTGTCGACCTCTACTACGAGGCGGCCGTCGCCGCCGCGATCCCCGTCGTCGGCATGCTGCGCCGCTCGCTCGCAGGCGACCAGGTCCAGCGCATCTCCGGCATTGTCAACGGCACGACCAACTTCATCCTCGACGCCATGGCCACCAGCGGCATGAGCTACGAGGACGCGCTCGCCGAGGCAACCCGCCTGGGCTACGCGGAGGCCGACCCCACCGCGGACGTCGAGGGCCACGACGCGGCGTCCAAAGCCGCGATCTTGGCCTCGATGGGCTTCCACACCCGCGTGACCTACGACGACGTCTACTGTGAGGGGATCACGAAAATCACCGCCGACGACATCGAGGCGGCGAAGCAGTCGAACGAGACGATCAAGCTGCTCGCGATCTGCGAGCGCCTGCTTGACGACACCGGCAACACCGTTGGCGTCAACGCCCGCGTCCATCCGACGCTCGTGGCCAACGACCACCCGCTGGCGAGCGTCGATAAGTCCTACAACGCGATCTTCGTCGAGGCGGAGGCCGCGGGCCGGCTGATGTTCTACGGCAACGGCGCCGGCGGCGCGCCGACCGCCTCCGCCGTGCTCGGCGACCTGGTCGGCGCCGCGCGCAACAAGGTCCACGGAGGACGCGCCCCGGCGGAAAACCCCTACGCCAACTACGAGGTCGTCGGCTTCGGCGAGGTGCACTCGCGCTACCACATCAACATGACCGTCAACGACCGCGTCGGCGTGCTTGCCGACCTCGCGCGCATGTTCTCCCAGGCTGGGATCTCGCTCTCCGCCGTGCGCCAGGAGGAATCCGACGACGGCGCGCACCTGATCGTGGTCACCCACGCCGCGCAGGAGCGCACGCTGAGCGAGATTGTCGACGCCCTGACCAACCACGCCGACGTCCAAGCCATCAACTCCGTCATCCGCCTCGACGCCTAACCCAAGAAAGTCCCCATGCCCACCGCTCTTCCCGTCGGCCTCAAAGCCACCGTCACCGTGCCCGGATCCTCCGCAAACCTGGGGCCGGGCTTTGACACGCTCGGCATCGCTCTGGGCATCTACGACACCGTCGAGGTGGAAACCATCGCCTCCGGGCTCGAGATCGAGATCTTCGGCGAGGGCGCCGACGATCTGCCGCGCGACTCCTCCCACTTGGTGGTCAAGGCCATTAACTCCGGGTTCGAGGCAGCCGGCGTCGAGGCGCCGGGCCTGCGCGTGGTGTGCCACAACGAGATCCCGCAGTCGCGCGGGCTGGGCTCGTCCGCATCGGCCGCCGTCGCCGGCGTCGTTGCCGCCAACGCCCTGGCCGAAGACCCGCTCGACAGCGCGGCGGTAGTGCAGCTGTCCTCGGCGTTCGAGGGCCACCCCGACAACGCCGCCGCCTCGGTTCTCGGCGGCGCCGTGGTGTCGTGGACCGACGTTCCCGTCGACGGGGTGACCGACACGACCTACCGCGCGGTGGGCGTGGGGGTGCATCCGTCGATACGCGCGACTGCCTTCGTGCCGGACTTCCACGCCTCCACCGACGCGGTGCGCCAGGTGCTGCCGAGCCACGTGACGCATACCGACGCCCGCTTCAACGTCTCACGCACCGCCGTGATGACGGTGGCGATCCAGCACCACCCCGAACTTCTGTGGGAGGGAACGCGCGACCGCCTGCACCAGCCGTACCGCGCCGACGTGCTGCCGGTCACCGCGGAATGGGTCAACCACCTGCGCAACCGCGGTTTCGCCGCCTACCTGTCGGGGGCGGGGCCCACGGCGATGGTGCTGAGCACAGAGCCAATCCCGGAGAAGATCCTTGACGGCGCGCGCGAGGCCGGTCTGCGTGTAGTCGACCTGGAGATCGCTGGGCCGGCAAGCGCCACGCTGAGCCGGGTGTAGCGTTTCCCCCTTCGCCGTAAACCCGGACGCAGACAACTTGCCCTGGGTTTACGCGGAAACGGCCTATGTTGACCCACCCGGGTTTAGGCGTGAGGGTTTCGGTTTCCCGGCCCGGGCAGCGCGATGATGTCGAAGCGGTCGTTCGCCAAGTGCTTACGCAGGTCCTTCTTGTCAAACTTGCCCACCGACGTCTTGTCAATGGAGGACACGAACGTCCAGTATTCCGGGGCCATCCACCTCGGTAAGAGCTTCGACAGCTGCTTGCGCAGCCGCGCCGCGGTCTCGGCGGTGGGCGCGGCGTCGGGAACGAGCACCGTGATCGCCAGGGGCCGCTCGCCCCACTGCGGGTCCGGGTAGCCAATCACGGCGCACTCGATGACCTCGTCGGCCTCCATGATCAGGTTTTCCACCTGCGCCGAATAAATCCACTCGCCGCCGGAGCGGATGACGTCGCGGGCGCGGTCGTAGAGCGTCATAAAGCCGTCGTTGGTCACCGTGCCCACGTCGCCGGTGCGCAGCCACCCGTCGGCGGTAAACGCCTCGCGGGCGTCGGTGACCTGTTCGCCGCGGAATTCGCCGGCGATCTCCCCGGCGTCCTGGGTGGGGGAGCGGTAGTAGGAGGCCGCGACCATGTTGCCGCGCACCTGGATCTCACCTTGGGAGCGGTCCGTCGACGACATCACCTTGCCGTCGTTAACCACCCGGTATTCCAGCCACGGGGCGAAGCGGCCCTGGGAGACGCGGAAGGCGTAGCGGGCCTCACCGGACACGCCCGACGGCGGGCGCGCCACCGTGCCCACCGTGGAGGTCTCCGTCATACCCCAGACGTGGATGACGTCGACGCCGTAGCGCTCCTCCCACACCTTGATCAGCGCCGGCGGCGCGGGGGAGCCGCCCACGAAGATCTCGGTCAGGCTCATGCGCTCCGGTGGGTTTGAGGAGTAGTGGATGATCAGTTGGATCCACAGGGTGGGCACGCCGTGCGCGACGCGCGGGTGCGTCGCAGCGATCAGAGCCGCGAGCGTTGGGGCAGAGACGTCCGAATCGGGCAGCACCAGCGGGGTGCCCACGAGGAAGGCGGCAAACGGAACGCCCCAGCTCATCACGTGGTAGATGGGGATGCCGCACAAAAACGTCTCGCCGTGGGTGATCGCCATCGAATCGGTGGCGCGCAGCCCCATTGCCTCCAGCCAGATGGAGCGGTGGGAATAGGCCACGCCCTTGGGAGCGCCCGTCGTCGCGGTGGAGTAGACCAGCGCTGCGGCGGTGTTTTCTGGCAGCTCGGGCCAGTCGTAGACGGTAGAGCGGCCGTCGAGAAGCGACTCGTAGTTGTGCACGTCGATGCCCTCGGGCAGTGCCGCGGCGAGCGAGGCGGGGAACTCGGTACCGGTGAAGCACACCGCGGTCACGAGCGGGCATAGCTCGAGCACGCGGCCGAGCTTGTCCGCAAGGCGCGGGTCGGCGACGATGACCTGGGCCTCGGAGTGGTTGATCACGTACGCGATTTGGTCCTCAACAAGCTGGATATTCACCGGGGTGAACACGGCGCCTTTCGACGCCACCGCGAACATCACCTCAAGGTGCTCAGCGCAGTTGTACAGCAACGTGGCCACGCGTTCGTCGCCTGTGATCCCGAGGTCGTCGTGAAGCGCGTGCGCGAAAGCCGCGGCGCGGGCGCCGATCGCCGCGAACGAGGATTCCTCTGCCTCCCCGGAACGCCACGTGGTAACGCGGGTGGTTGAGTGAATCGTCTGCCCGTAGGTGAGAATCCGGGCGACGGAAAACGGCACCTCCTGCATGGTGGAAAGCATGATCACTACTCTAGCGCGGCCGAAAGAGGGGCTGAATCCCTCTCGTGTCGCGCCGATGGGTTACAATCAGCGTCAAGATCGCCGCGGCATCTGCGGGCACACTCGTTTCACTTAATTGACGGGTACACGGTCTTCCCCACGTACACTTCGCCTTCTTCATTCGTGCGAGTACACCGTTTCGCGCTATCAAAGCTGACGTAGGGGCAAACACGGGCTACACCTTTTTAGAGAAAACGCGCAGCCCGCGTGAGATAAGCACAGATCAAACTGCACACGAAAGCTTCACAGCCCGCGCAGATTGTGCGCAGGCCCGGCACGGTGGCTCTTCTACGGGCGCTGCTGCCGTGCACGAAGCGACGAAAGGACATTCGTGACCGACACGGGCAATGCTGCACACGGCGCTACGCAAGGCAATGACCACCAAGACCTGGCGACAATGAAGCTCCCTGAGCTGCGCAAGCTGGCCGCAGAGAAGGGTCTGAAGGGCATTTCCGCTTTGCGCAAGGGCGACCTGATCCAGGCTATCACCACCGGTGAGGTGCCGAAGCGGGCTTCAGCGGCGGCGCCGGAGGAGGCGGCCGAGGCTGCCGCCCCCCGCCGCCGCGCGACCCGACGGGCCGGCGGTGCAGCCGAGGCCGATAACGCAGGCGCTGACAACTCGGGCGCTAACAACGCCGACAACTCCGGTTCCGAGGACGAGCGCCGCGGCCAGGACAGCTCCTCGCAGGACAACTCCTCGCAGGACGAGCAGCGCTACGAGTCGCGATCTGCGGCGCGCCGGGCACGTCGCAACCGCGCCCGTAACAGCGGTGGCGAGGGGTCGAACGAGGGCTCCCACGACAACGAAGACGGCAACAACGCGCAGGACGATAACCGCGACAACCACCGCAACCACGACGGGGACAACCGCGACAACCGGGATGATCGCGGCGACAACCGCGACAGCCGCGATAGCCGCAACAACAACCGCAACCACGGCAACGACGACCGCAACCGGGACAACCAGTCCAACGACGACGGCAACCGCCGCGGTCGCCGCAACCGTCGCAACCGCAACCGCAACGGCCGCGACGACAACAGGGACAACCGGGATAACAACCGCAACAACAACCAGGACTTCAACCCTGAGGACCTGCAGGAAGTTGCCGGCATCGTCGACGTAGTGGACAATAACACCGCCTTTGTTCGCACCACCGGTTACCGCGCCAGCCAGGCGGACGTGTTCATCCACAACAAGCTGGTGCGCCAGAACGGCCTGCGCTCCGGTGACGCGGTGATTGGCCAGGTCCGTGCCAACGGCCAGAGCCACTCCCACGGCAACGGACGCAACCGCCAGCGCTACAACCAGCTTGTGCGCGTCGATTCCGTCAACGCCATGAGCCCGGAGAACGCGAAGCAGCGCAAGGAGTTCCACAAGCTCACCCCGCTGTACCCGAACCAGCGCCTGCGTTTAGAGACGGAGCCGAACATACTGACCACGCGCGTGATCGACCTGGTCATGCCGCTGGGTAAGGGCCAGCGCGCGCTGATCGTCTCCCCGCCGAAGGCCGGCAAGACGACGATCATGCAGAACATCGCGAACGCGATTGCCACGAACAACCCGGAGTGCTACCTCATGGTCGTGCTTGTCGACGAGCGCCCCGAGGAAGTCACCGACATGCAGCGCTCGGTTAAGGGCGAGGTCATTTCCTCGACGTTCGACCGCCCGCCGTCAGAGCACACCGCCGTCGCTGAGCTGGCCATCGAGCGCGCCAAGCGCCTGGTGGAGATGGGCCAAGACGTCGTCGTCCTGCTCGACTCGATCACCCGCCTCGGCCGCGCGTACAACAACTCCTCGCCGGCGTCGGGCCGCATCCTGTCCGGTGGTGTCGACTCCAATGCGCTGTACCCGCCGAAGCGTTTCCTGGGTGCCGCGCGCAATATCGAGGAGGGCGGCTCGCTGACGATCATCGCCACGGCGATGGTGGAGACGGGTTCCGCCGGCGACACCGTGATCTTTGAGGAGTTCAAGGGCACGGGCAATGCCGAGCTCAAGCTCGATCGCAAGATCGCAGAGCGCCGCGTCTTCCCGGCTGTGGACGTCAACCCTTCCGGCACCCGCAAGGACGAGCTCCTGCTGGCACCGGAGGAGGCGCGCATCATGCACAAGCTGCGCCGCATCCTCTCCGCGCTCGACCCGCAGCAGTCCATCGACATGCTGATCAAGCAGCTGAAGAAGACGAAGTCCAACGGCGAGTTCCTCATGGGTGTCGCGCAGTCGGCGCCGATGGCGGCTGACCAGAACGAGGAGGAATACCTCTGATGGCGGGCGAAGTTTCCATTGTCGACGATTACGTCTCCGAGTACGAGGGCATCCAAGCCCAGATGGGCGACCCGGATGTCGCGGGCGACCAGGAGCAGTTCCGCAAGCTGTCGAAGCGCTACGCGGAGCTGCAGCCGATCATCAACGTTTACAACGAGCTGAGCGAGGCGCGGGAGAACTTCGAGGCCGCCAGCGAGATGGCGAGCGAGGACAAGGAGTTCGCCGAGGAGGCGGAGCGCCTTGAGGGCGACATCGCGCGCCTCGAGGAGGAGCTCGCTGACCTTCTCGCGCCGCGCGATGAGCACGACGGTGACGACATCATCATGGAGATCAAGGCCGGCGCGGGCGGCGAAGAGGCCGCCCTGTTCGCCGGTGATCTGGCCCGCATGTACCAGAAGTACTGCGAGAAGCACGGCCTGAGCTGGGAGGTCCTGGACCTCGCCGAGTCGGACCTGGGTGGCGCCAAGGACATGACCGTGGCCGTCAAGTCCAAGACGCCGTCGCGCGATGGCGCGTGGTCGAAGCTGAAGTTCGAGGGCGGCGTGCACCGCGTGCAGCGCATCCCAGTGACCGAGTCCCAGGGCCGCATCCAGACCTCGGCTGCCGGCGTCTACGTCTTCCCCGAGGCGGAGGAAGTGGCCTCTGTCGACATCGACGAGAAGGATTTGCGTGTCGACGTCTACCGTTCCTCCGGCAAGGGCGGCCAGGGTGTCAACACCACCGACTCGGCCGTGCGCATCACGCACCTACCGACGAATATCGTGGTGACCTGCCAGAACGAGCGCTCGCAGATTCAGAACCGCGCCCGTGCGATGCAGGTCCTGCAGGCCCGTCTCGACCAGCTCGAGCGCGAGAAGGCGGACGCGGAGGCGGCCGAAGGGCGCGCCAGCCAGGTGCGCACGATGGACCGCTCCGAGCGCATCCGCACTTACAACTGGCCGGAGAACCGCATCTCGGATCACCGCATCAACTACAAGGCCAACAACCTCGACTCCGTGCTCGACGGCAACATGGACGAGCTCATCGCCGCGCTGCAGAAGCACGAGCGCCAGGAGCGCCTTGAGGCAGAGTAAGACGCGCGAGCTCGTTGCCCGAGGTGCGCACATGCTGCGCGCCGCGGGGGTGGACACGCCCGAGGTCGACGCGCGCCTGCTCGCCGCATGGCTTCTCGACGTCGCCCCGCTCGCCGTGAACTCCACCGAGCCGGCGCCCAACTTTCAGGTGAGATTCGCCGAGGCAATTAGGCGCCGGGCCGCGCGCGAGCCGCTGCAGCACATCACTGGCCGCGCCCCGTTCGGCCCGCTCGAGCTCGCGGTCGGGCCCGGGGTGTTCATCCCGCGCCCGGAAACCGAAATCCTCGCGGACTGGGCGGTGCGCCGCCTGACCGGGGCGAGCGCGCCTGTCGTTGTTGACCTCGGCACCGGCTCCGGCGCGCTCGCTATCTACATCGCGCACGCGCGTGACGACGCCCGCGTGACCGCAGTCGAGGCGTCGGCGACGGCGCGTCGATACGCGCGCGCGAACGCTGAGCGGCTCGGCGTCAACGTAGACGTCGTGGCGGGGGACATGACCGACCCCGCGCTGCTGTCCGAGCTTGAGGGCAGGGTTGACCTGGTGGTCTCGAACCCGCCGTATGTGCCGCACGGCCCAGATGTCGGCGCCGAGGTCCACCACGACCCCTACGAGGCGGTGTTTTCCGGAGCCGACGGGATGGACGCGATCCGCGGGCTCGTGCCGGTTGCGGCGCGCCTCCTCGCCCCAGGCGGGGCGCTTGGCATCGAGCACGACGACACGACCTCGCAGCTCGTCCAAGATGTCCTCGCAGCTAGCGGAGCATTTAGCGATGTCGAGCCCCTCGACGACCTCACCGGGCGGGCTAGGTTTGTCACCGCGAGTAAAGTGAAGCGTTAAACGCGACCATTTACGAAGGAGCACTATGGCAAGCCAGACCTACGACTGCCTCACCCCGGCGGGGCGTACCGACGGGATCAAGGCGGCGGTAGACGCCATCCGCGCGGGCCAGTGCGTGGTCATGCCGACGGACACGGTCTACGGCATCGGCTGCGACGCCTTCAACAACGACGCGGTGGCCAAACTGCTGGCCACGAAGCGCCGCGGGCCCGATATGCCGGTGCCCGTCCTCGTTGGCTCCTGGTCCACGATTCAGGGGCTGGTGCGCGAGTTCACCGACACCGCGCAAACGCTGGTGGAGGCGTTCTGGCCGGGCGGGCTGTCCATCGTCGTGCCCGAGGCCCCGTCGCTGCCTTGGAACCTCGGCGATACCCGAGGTACCGTCCTTCTGCGCATGCCGAACCAGCCGTTGGCGATCGAGCTTTTGCGCGAGGTCGGGCCGATGGGCGTGTCCTCGGCCAATCTCACCGGCAACGTGCCGCCCGTGACCACGTCTGCCGCGCGGCAGCAGTTCGGCAACGCCGTGCCCGTCTACCTCGACGGCGGGCGAGCGACGGTGGGGGAGCCATCGACAATTATCGACATCTCAGGGCCCAGCCCGGTGATCCTGCGCAACGGAGCGATCAGCGCCGAGCGCATCGGTGAAGTCTTAAACCTTGACCCGGAGAGCCTCCGGAGGACATAAGTGGGCGGCGCCGGAGTGCCGCTGCGCGAGCTGGGTCTAGTCCTGCTCGTCGCCGCGGCAA
The DNA here is from genome assembly GCF_007641235.1 of Corynebacterium sanguinis. Classification (NCBI taxonomy): domain Bacteria; kingdom Bacillati; phylum Actinomycetota; class Actinomycetes; order Mycobacteriales; family Corynebacteriaceae; genus Corynebacterium; species Corynebacterium sanguinis. The sequence goes on along the minus strand of NZ_CP038157.1, from coordinate 2,169,584 downwards.
TAACGTACCTTGCGACGGGAGTCGTGCGCTCCGTTCTCGTGCGCACGGGCCGAATCGCCGAGATCCGCACCCGTGACGTGCACACGCAGCCCACGCCGTCGCTCGGTGGGCTAGCAATGTTCACCGGGTTCGTCTCCGCGGTGTTCCTCGCCCAGCAGCTCCCCGCGCTGACCCGCGGCTTCGCGCCCGTCACGCCCGAGATGACGGCGGTGCTCGCCGGCGCGTTCGCCATCGTCGTCGTCGGGCTTGTCGACGACCTTTACGAGCTCGGCGCGGCAACCAAGTTCCTTGGGCAGTGCTTCGCGGCGGTGCTGATGAGCTTTCTGGGGCTGACGTTTACGGTCTTTTTCGTCCCCTTCGGCTCCGGCACCACCTTCATCCTTGACCAGGTCCAGGGGATGATGGTGGCCTCGCTGTTTACCGTCGTGCTGGTCAACGCCGTGAACTTTGTCGACGGCATCGACGGCCTTGCCGCGGGCCTGGGCATGATCGCCGGCGGCGCGATCCTGCTGTACTCGCTGACCATCCTGCACGACCAGGGCGGCGCCGTGTCGGCCTACCCGCCGGCGATCATCTGCGCCGGCCTCGTCGGGATCTGCGCGGGGTTCCTACCGCACAACTTCGAGCCCGCGCGCATCTTCATGGGGGATTCCGGCGCCATGCTCATCGGATTGCTGCTGGCGGCGGCCTCTATTTCCGCGTCGGGTAAGATCAACCTCTCGCTCTACGGCGCCGCCGACTTCATCGCGCTGATCAGCCCCGTGATGGTGGTGCTGGCCGCGGTGGCACTTCCCGTCATCGACCTGGTCTGGGCGGTGATCCGCCGCGCGGCCAAGGGGCAAAGCCCCACGACTGCCGACGCCGGCCACATCCACCACCGGCTTTTAGCGCTCGGCCACACGCACAGGCGCACCGTGCTCGTGCTGTACGCCTGGGTCAGCGCGGTCGCGTTTGGCGCCGTGAGCTTTTCCATCGCGCCAGCCGGGATCGCGCTGGCGATGACGGTTGTGGCCGTCGTCGGCGCCGCCGCGCTGACCGCGGTGCCGTTGATGCGGGGGCGCCGCAGCGCGGCTAGCGTGACGCGCTAAAAACCTCATCGACCGGGGTGGAGCCGTCGTTGAACTCCACCGTTCGCGACCCTGCTGGCGGGTTGGCGACGGCGGCCGCAATCGCGTGAGCGACGTTGGCGCGGCTCACCTCGGACCCCTCGGACGCGTCGGCGTCGATCTGTGCGGTGGCGGGGGCGTCGATAAGCTTGCTCGGTCGCAGGAGGGTATAGCTCACCCCGGATGCGGCTAGGTGGGCATCGGCTTCGGTCTTCGCCTGGGCGTAGGGGTAGAAGCTGTGGTCCTCGGGCACGCCGTGGTCCTCGCCCGCGCCGAAGTAGGAGACCATCACGATATGGCCGACACCCGCCTCGCGCGCGGCATCGATAGCGCGAATCGCCGCGTCGCGGTCGACCGCCCAGGTCCGCTGCGGGTTGCCGCCACCAGCGCCAGCGGCCCACACGAGCGTGTCGACGCCCGAGCTGCGCATCAACTCCGCCATCGCGTCCGCGCTCTGGCCCTCGACGTCGAAGACGACCGGCTGCGCCCCGGCCTGCTCGATATCCGCGGAGTGCTCCGGGTTGCGGATAATCCCGGCAACCTTAAAACCGCGCTTCACGAGCTGCGGGATGGCAAGGCGTGCAACCTTGCCGTGTGCGCCAATGATCGCGACGGTGGAATGGTTAGCTGCTTTGTTAGTCATATGTCCTCCTATAACGAGTATGTTCTGTCTCCCACCCTAACCACACCGCGCGCGGGCGGGTTGCAGGATTGGCCCAGCCGGGCGGTAGGCTAAACGCCCGTGAGCACCAATTCTGAGCACTCCGCCTCCCAGCCGCTCAACGTTGAGGACGTGAGCGATATCGACGACCCCCGCCGCCCGCTAACCCGGGCCCTGCGCCTTGGCGCGTGGGCGCTCGTCGCGCTGACCGTGCTGTCGCTGATGGCGTGGGGTGGGGTCTACGGGCTGCAGGGGATCTGGGGCGTGCTGATGGGCGCGGCCGTGGGAGGCGGGTTCGTCCTGCTGACCGCACTGTCTGTTCTCGCGACCTCCGGGACCTCGCCGACCAACACAATGGCCGTGGTGCTCGGCGGCTGGCTGCTCAAGATGGTTGTGCTTATCCTCGTGCTGCTATTCATCCGCGAGCTGACCTTCTACAACCACCTCGCATTTGGCGTGACGACGATCGCCGCGCTCGTGATCGTCCTGGCCGCCGAGGCGTGGGGTGTCATCACCACCCGGGTCAGCTACGTCGGCTAGTGTGATCCAGCGCTGAACCCACCCCCTGTGATGCAAATTACAAGGCGCGCTACGCTGGGTAAACGGGCCACGCGCTCGGGTGCTGGGCACACGTGTATCTCCGCTAGAGAACCCACACCCCCCGTTGACGGCCAAAAAGTTGTTGACCTGTTAGGCTAACCGCTGGGTTTACTTGAGGTATCCGCGTGCGCACCTGTGTGTTGGCGGGGATTTCACTTCAAGGCTCCCCCTGTCCCGCGGTCGCTGATGTGCGACGGAGTCCGCCGCGGAGACAGTCTTCTTGAAGACGTCCATCGCACCGCATTTCAACCGTTATGCGGCCCGAGAACGGGAGAGAACGCTGAGCGTTACAACTTTGGCCGAGGGCTTTAAGGGGTCATTCCACGCGCCCTCACTTGGTCCAGAATTTTTCCCGGGGCAAACGTACGGCCACATCATTGGCGAAGACTTCGCTAATGGTTGGTTCGCACTGGATCGCATCATGATCGTCCGCCTTGTAGTGGCGGCAATCCTGGTGCTTCTCTTTGTTATTGCTTTCAGGAAGCCTCAGCTGGTTCCTAAAGGCTTGCAGAACGTCGCAGAGATGGGTGTGGACTTCGTCCGCATCAACATCGCTGAAGACACGCTGGGGAAGAAGGATGGCAAGCGGTTCCTTCCGGTGCTGGCAACCATCTTTTTCACGATCTTGTTCATGAACGCGGCAACGATCATCCCGGGGCTCAACATCTCGCCTAACGCACGTATCGGCATGCCGATCGTCCTGGCGGCTGTGGCCTACATCGCGATGATCTACGCAGGCGTGCAGCGCTACGGCGCGAAGTACTTCAAGCACTCGCTCGTGATTCCGAACCTGCCTCCTGCGCTCCACCTCTTGGTGGTGCCAATCGAGTTCTTCTCGACGTTCGTTCTGCGTCCGGTCACACTGGCACTTCGCCTTATGGCGAACTTCCTGGCAGGCCACATAATTCTCGTCCTTCTGTACTCGGCTACCAACTTCTTCTTCTGGCAGCTGAACGCATGGACGGCCGTGAGTGGCCTGACGCTTATCGCAGCTTTGCTGTTCACCCTGTACGAGTTGATTATCATCTTCCTGCAGGCGTACATCTTTGCTCTTTTGACCGCGGTGTACATCGAGCTGTCGCTGCACGCTGATTCGCACTAGCAAAGCGCGAACCTACAGGCCAAACTGAATAACCCCACTCCATTGTCACTCGCTCGCACACCGCTTGAGAAAACCCGGCGTGCAGGCACCAAGAAAGGGAACGACTTTCACATGAACGAGACCACCACCACCTTCGACGGCCTTCAGTCCATCGGCTACGGTATCGCCACCATCGGCCCGGGCATCGGCATCGGCATGCTCGTCGGCAAGACCGTCGAAGGCATGGCTCGCCAGCCCGAGATGGCCGGCCAGCTGCGTACCACCATGTTCCTGGGTATCGCCTTCGTCGAGGCTCTCGCCCTCATCGGCCTCGTTGCCGGCTTCCTGTTCTAAAAGAACGCGAATTCACATCCCGTACACCTTTTAGATCAGGAGCAACCTATGACAAACGTCACCATTTATAACGTGGCTGCAGAAGGTGCTCTTCCGCTCGAGACCGAGCCGTCCATCCTTCTGCCTCCCATGTACGACGTGGTTTGGTCGTTGGTCGTCTTCGTCGTTGTCTTCTTACTCTTCTGGAAGTTCGTTCTTCCGAAGTTCCAGGAAGTGCTGGCGGAGCGCGAAGATCGAATCAAGGGCGGCATCGAGCGTGCTCAGGTCGCCCAGGCTGAAGCCAAGGCTGCCCTGGAGAAGAACAACGCAGAGCTCGCCGAGGCACGCGCCGAGGCCGCTGAAATCCGCGAAGCTGCCCGCGCAAAGGGCAAGGAGATTGAGGCGGAGGCTCGCGTCAACGCCGAAGCCGAATCCCGCCGCATTGTTGAGGCGGGGGAGAAGCAGCTGCAAGCTTCCCGTGAGCAGGTCATCTCCGAGCTGCGGAACGAAATGGGCCAGAACTCCATCACTCTTGCCGAGCGGTTGCTGGGCACTGAGCTGTCCGAGTCGACCCGCCGTTCCTCCACGATCGACGACTTCCTGGCCCAGCTCGACAACGTTTCCACGAGGAAGTAGGCGAGATGAAGGCAGCTAGTCGCGAAGCACAAGAGCAGGTACAGGGTCAGCTGGAAGAGCTGATCCGCAACTCCGACGATTCCGTCGCCGCCGCCGCTCAGATCGGAACAGAGCTGTTTCTCGTCGTAGACCAGCTTGACCGCGAGCGCGCGCTGCGTGTCGCTGTTGCGGATCAGTCCCTCGACGCATCCCAGCGCGAAGGCATCATGAACGCCGTACTCGGCAGCAAGGTTGCCGAGCCGACGAAGAAGGTGCTCAGCGAAGCGGCCAAGAGCGAATGGTCCACCCCGCGCGAACTGCGCGAAGGGCTGATCAACCTTGGGCGCCGGGCGCTGCTGATGGGGGCCGAGGAGCAGGGCCAGCTTGAACAGGTCGAAAACGAGCTGTTTGGACTGTCCGTGCTCTTGGAGGACGAAAAGCAGCTGGCCCAGTTGCTGTCTGACCGCACCGCAACCGCGGACAAGAAGCGCGGGCTGCTGGCTAGCGTGATTTACGGCAAGGTGACTATGTTCACCGAAGCCCTGGCCTTGCAGGTCATCGGGCGGCCCGAGAGCAACCCGATTGACGATCTCGCAGGCGTGGCCACCCAGGTGGCGCAACTGCGCGGCAAGACGGCGGCTCGGGTCACCTCCGCTGAGGAGCTTTCTGACTCCCAGCGCGAGACGCTCGCTGGCAAGCTTGAGCAGATTTACGGCCGTGAGATCGCCATCCACTCTGAGGTTGATCCCAGCCTCCTCGGCGGAATGGTGATCCGAGTCGGCGACGAGGTTATTGACGGCTCCACGCGTGGCAAGATCGCGCGCATGCGGGCAGACCTCGCCGCCACGACGGCTTACTAGAAAATACAATGCTGGAACAATCTACCGAGAGCAGGAAGAACATGGCGGAGCTGACGATCTCCTCCGATGAGATCCGTAGCGCGATAGCGAACTACACCTCGAGCTACTCTGCGGAGGCCTCCCGTGAGGAGGTCGGCGTAGTTACTTCGGCGGCAGACGGTATTGCCCAGGTTTCTGGGCTGCCGGGCTGCATGACGAATGAGCTGCTCGAGTTCCCAGGCGGAGTCATCGGTGTTGCGCAGAACCTTGAGACCGACTCCATTGGTGTCGTGGTCTTGGGTAACTTTGAGACGCTTACCGAAGGCGACGAAGTCAAGAGGACCGGAGAGGTCCTGTCCATCCCGGTCGGGGAAGATTTCCTTGGCCGCGTAATCAACCCACTGGGCCAGCCGATCGACGGCCTTGGCCCGATCGAGGCCTCCGAGGAGCGCGCACTTGAGCTCCAGGCCGCGGGCGTTCTCGACCGCCAGCCGGTCGAGGAGCCGATGGCTACCGGCATGAAGGCCATCGACGCGATGACCCCGATCGGCCGCGGACAGCGCCAGCTGATCATTGGCGACCGCAAGACCGGCAAGACCGCGGTCTGCATCGACACCATCTTGAACCAGAAAGCTTTCTGGGAGACCGGTGACCCGTCAAAGCAGGTGCGCTGCATCTACGTCGCAATCGGCCAGAAGGGTTCGACCATTGCCGGCGTGCGCCGCACCCTTGAGGAGCACGGCGCGCTGGAGTACACCACGATCGTCGCCGCACCGGCGTCCGATTCCGCCGGTTTCAAGTGGCTGGCACCGTTCTCCGCCGCTGCCCTGGGTCAGCACTGGATGTACCAGGGCAAGCACGTCCTGGTCATTTACGATGACCTGACCAAGCAGGCCGAGGCCTATCGCGCGATTTCGCTGCTGCTGCGCCGCCCGCCGGGCCGCGAGGCTTACCCGGGTGACGTGTTCTACCTGCACTCCCGCCTGTTGGAGCGCGCCGCGAAGCTTAACGACGAGCTCGGTGCCGGTTCCCTGACCGCCCTGCCGATCATTGAGACGAAGGCGAACGACGTGTCCGCGTTCATTCCGACCAACGTCATCTCGATCACCGACGGCCAGGTCTTCCTGCAGTCCGACCTGTTCAACCAGGGTGTCCGCCCCGCTATCGACGTCGGTATCTCCGTGTCCCGCGTCGGTGGCGCCGCGCAGACCAAGGGCATGAAGAAGGTCGCCGGCTCCCTGCGTCTTGACCTCGCCGCATACCGCGACCTTGAGGCCTTCGCCGCATTCGCCTCCGACCTGGACTCCGCCTCCAAGCGTCAGCTTGAGCGCGGCCAGCGCCTCGTCGAGCTGCTCAAGCAGCAGGAGAACGCGCCGCAGTCCGTGGAGTTCCAGATCATCTCGATCTGGCTCGCCAACGAGGGCGTCTTCGACGTCGTTCCCGTCGCAGACGTTCGCCGCTACGAGGCTGAGCTCCACGAGCACATCCGCGCTACCGCACCCGAGGTCTACGAGCAGATCGCCGGGGGTGCAGCCCTCGACGACACCTCGAAGGAGACCCTCCTGCGCGTCAATGAGGACTTCGCCCGTGGCTTCCAGACCTCCGACGGCGAGCGCATTGTGCGCGAGCCGGAGGCGGAGCCGCTTGAAGCCGGTGAGGTTAAGAAGCACCAGCTCAACGTCAACCGCTCCAAGTAGTCAACCACTTGGATCACTTCTACTTACAGGAAGGGAGGAGTACACACCATGGCAACACTTCGCGAATTGCGTGACCGCATCCGGTCCGTCAACTCAACGAAGAAGATCACCAAGGCCCAGGAACTGATCGCGACGTCGCAGATCACCAAGGCCCAGCAGCGAGTCGAAGCGGCAAAGCCGTACGCCGACGAGCTGCTACAGGTCATGGAGCGCCTCGCAGCCGCGAGCTCCCTCGACCACCCCATGCTCCACGAGCGTGAGAACGGTCGAGTCGCGGCGATCCTCGTGGTCACCTCCGACCGCGGTATGGCTGGCGGTTACAACCACAACGTGCTGAAGAAGGCAACCGAGCTTGAGCGCATGCTAGAAGAAGCCGGCTATGAGGTTGTTCGCTTCGTCGCCGGCGGCAAGGGCGTGACGCACTACAAGTTCCGTGACCAGAAGATCGGTGGCGCGTGGACCGGTTGGTCCCAGAAGCCGTCGTGGGAGGCAACGCACGACGTGCGGAGCCACCTCATTGACGGGTTCCTCGCCGGTTCCGAAGGCACGGTCGAGTGGCGCGAGGGCGTCAACGCGGCGGAAGGTGAGCGCGTGCCTGGTTTCGACCAGGTCCACGTCGTCTACACCGAGTTCGTCTCCATGCTTAGCCAGGAGGCCCGCGTGCACCAGCTGTTGCCGATCGAGCCCGTGCTTGAGGAATTCAATTACGAGCAGGACGGCATGCTGTCGAGCTCCGGCGAAGTCGGGCCCGACATGGAGTTCGAGCCGGACCCGGACACGTTGATGGACAAGCTGCTTCCGGCATACGTGTCGCGGACGCTCTACTCTATGTTCTTGGAGGCGTCCGCTTCGGAGTCGGCTTCTCGCCGCACGGCGATGAAGAACGCAACCGACAACGCGACGGAACTGGCTAACAACCTGTCCCGTGAGGCTAACCAAGCCCGTCAGGCACAAATCACCCAGGAAATCACCGAGATTATCGGCGGCGCGGGTGCGCTGGCCGATAGTGGAGAAAGTGACTAAATCATGACAACTGCTCTGTCCCAAGACGGACGCGATGAGCCGACGGGCGAGGCCGAGAACCAGGCTGTAGCCCGCGAGGCCGCTAGCACTCCGAACCCGGCAGGTTCTGAGAACGGCCGCATCGTTCGCGTCATCGGCGCGGTCGTCGACGTGGAGTTCCCGCGCGGCGAGCTGCCCGAGCTGTACAACGCACTGCACACCGAGATCGAACTCGGCGAGCTGTCCAGCACCCTGACCCTCGAGGTCGCTCAGTTCCTAGGCGACAACCTCGTGCGCGCCATCGCCATGGCACCGACGGACGGCCTCGTCCGCGGCGCTCAGGTGAAGGACTCCGGCAACCCGATCTCCGTGCCCGTGGGAGACCAGGTCAAGGGCCACGTGTTCAACGCCCTCGGCGAGTGCCTCGACGACCCGTCCGTGGGCGTCGACGGCGAGCGCTGGGGCATCCACCGCGACCCGCCCGCCTTCAAGGACCTTGAGGGCAAGACCGAGATCCTCGAGACCGGCATCAAGGTCATCGACCTTCTCACCCCGTACGTCAAGGGCGGCAAGATCGGCCTCTTCGGCGGCGCCGGCGTGGGCAAGACGGTTCTCATCCAGGAGATGATTACCCGTATCGCCCGCGAGTTCTCCGGTACGTCGGTCTTCGCCGGCGTCGGTGAGCGTACCCGTGAGGGCACCGACCTCTTCCTCGAGATGGAGGACATGGGCGTTCTTCCCGATACCGCCCTTGTCTTCGGCCAGATGGATGAGCCGCCCGGGGTCCGTATGCGCGTGGCTCTGTCCGGTCTGACCATGGCGGAGTATTTCCGCGATGTGCAGAACCAGGACGTGCTGCTGTTCATCGACAACATCTTCCGCTTCACCCAGGCTGGCTCCGAGGTGTCGACCCTTCTGGGCCGCATGCCCTCCGCCGTGGGCTACCAGCCCACCCTGGCTGATGAGATGGGTGTGCTCCAGGAGCGCATTACCTCGACCAAGGGCCGCTCGATTACCTCTCTGCAGGCCGTCTACGTGCCTGCCGACGACTACACCGACCCGGCCCCGGCGACCACCTTCGCCCACCTGGATGCAACGACCGAGCTGTCGCGTTCCATCGCCTCGAAGGGTATTTACCCCGCGGTGGACCCGCTGACGTCGACGTCGCGCATCCTAGAGCCGGGCATCGTCGGCGAGCGCCACTACGCGGTCGCCCAGAAGGTGATCGGCATCCTGCAGAAGAACAAGGAGCTGCAGGACATCATCGCCATCCTCGGTATGGACGAGCTCTCCGAAGAGGACAAGCTCACCGTCATGCGCGCACGTAAGATCCAGCGCTTCCTCGGCCAGAACTTCTTCGTCGCGAAGAAGTTCACCGGCGACGAGGGTTCCTACGTGCCGCTCGAGGAGACCATCGAGGCGTTCGATCGCCTCGCCGAGGGCGAGTTCGACGCCTACCCGGAGCAGGCGTTCTCGAACCTGGGTGGTCTGGACGACGTCGAGGCTGCGTACAAGAAGCTGCAGGAGAAGTAGGAGGGCCGCCATGGCAGACATCACCGTGCAACTGGTCTCGGTTGACCGCATGATCTGGACCGGTGAGGCCAGCATCGTCACCGCGCAGACCACCGAGGGTGAGATCGGCATTCTGCCGGGCCACGAACCGATCCTCGGTCAGCTTAAGGACAACGGCGTTGTCACGATCAACCCGGTCGACGGCGAGCGCATCGTCGCTGCCGTCCAGGGAGGCTTCCTCTCAGTGGTTGGCAACAAGGTCACCGTCTTGGCGGACTGGGCGACTCTCGCGAGCGAGGTTGACTCCTCGGAAGCAGAGTTGAACGCGAACCAGGACGACGACGAGCTGAGCAAGTGGCGCGGCCAGGCAGAACTTGCCGCCGTGCGACGCGCGGGCCGCTAACTCCTCGCGCGCTTCACTTCACGCGAAGCACAAAAGCAGCAACTCCAGTTTCACTCGGGGGTTGCTGCTTTTTTCATGTTCAAGGCCTAGATCTTTCGGACAATTCCGCTTACACGGGTTTGCGGATACAATGGCAAAAAGTGGCTTTCGTGGCCTTGTTTTCACAGCTAGGAGTAGTTTTATGGAGCTAATCGGCGGCGTCATTGCGGCAGCGGGGTTCATCGTGCTGCTGGCGGCGCTGTGGCGGTTGGTCTCCTTTCGCAACACCGGCTCCCAGGGCCTGCTGCGCAACCTGCCCGCGGACGGGGTGCACGGCTGGCGCCACGGGGTATATCGCTACAACGACGAGTGTCTGCGCTTTTATAAGCTTCGCTCCCTAACCTTTAGCAGCGACGTCGCTTTGGATCGGCGAATGACCGAAGTAGACGGTTTCCGAGAGCTGTCCGAGCTGGAACGAGAGATCATGCCCGACATTGACAAGGTGCTGATCCTTTCCACTCCGGACGGCTCTTTTGAGTTTGCGGGCGATCGCCGCGCGAGGATGGCGCTGGTGTCGTGGTTGGAATCCGCCCCTCACGTGCGCCAGATGCGCCGCGCGGTGAAGATGCCCGCCGGGCGCCCGAGCGGCGGGCGCGCCTCCCGGTCCTGACCGCGATCGAGCGCAGCAGCGCTTGTACTGTAGAGGCCATGCGCCTCGTCATTGCTCAGTGTTCCGTGGACTACGTTGGCCGCCTCGACGCCCATCTGCCGTCCGCGAAGCGCCTCATCATGGTCAAAGCGGACGGTTCCGTCTCGGTGCACGCCGACGACCGCGCCTACAAGCCACTGAACTGGATGACCCCGCCCTGCACCTTAAAGGAAGAGGCGGTCATCGATATCGACGGCGAAGATACCGGCGAGCAGCTCTGGATCGTGGAAAACGGCAAGGGCGAGCAGCTGCGCATCAGCATCGAGGAGGTGCTCAGCGAGACGGCGGTGGAGCTCGGTGAGGACCCAGGCCTGGTCAAAGACGGGGTGGAGTCGCACCTCCAGGAGCTGCTGGCGGAGCACATTGACACCCTCGGCGCGGACTACCGCCTGATCCGGCGCGAGTTCCCCACGGCGATTGGGCCGGTGGACATCCTCGCACGCGACCCCAACGGGCACACCGTGGCCGTGGAGGTCAAGCGCCGCGGCGGAATCGACGGGGTGGAGCAGCTCACCCGCTACGTCGAACTGCTCAACCGCGACGAGCTGCTCGCGCCGGTGCGCGGGGTGTTCGCGGCCCAGGAAATCAAGCCCCAGGCGCGCACGCTGGCTGAGGACAGGGGCTTTCGCTGTCTCGTGCTGGACTACGACGAGCTGCGCGGCATCGAGTCCACCGAGCTGCGCCTGTTCTAGGAAGAAGGGGAAGTCTCATGCCACGGCGAAACCGCCGCCACAACACCACCCCGGCTTACGTCTTGCCGCGGGACGGCTCCACGTTCATCGGGACGCAGCACGTCGAGGGCCCGCGCTGGAGCAACGGAGAGATCTACTGCGTGCGCCAGATCGGGTCGCAGGCCGCCACCAAGTTTTACGTCTGCCCGGGCTGCAACCAGAACATCCCGCCGGGTGTTGCGCACGTGGTGGCGTGGCCGCGGGAAACGGGGCGTGGGGCCGACGAGCGTCGGCACTGGCATAGGCATTGCTGGGAACGTCGCTAAGCTGGGCGGCATGATCGCAGCTTTCTCGGTCGCCCCGACGACCACCGATAACCCTTCCGCGGAGATGGCCGGGGCCGTGGCCCGCGCCGTGCGCGTCGTGCGCGAGTCCGGGCTCCCGCACGAAACGACGGCGATGTTCACCACCATTGAGGGCGAGTGGGACGAGGTCATGGACGTGATCAAACGCGCGACACAGGCGGTCGAGGCCGTCACCCCGCGCGTGTCCCTGGTGATCAAGGCGGATATCCGCCCGGGCCACACCAACATGCTGAAAACGAAGATGCAATCGCTGAACAAGCACTTGGAGGAGAATTCATGACCGGACCGCAGTACCAGGCAGGCGCCGTTGACTTAAGCGCGCTGAAGCAGACCGCCGAGCCCGCCGCCAGCGAAGGCGGGGCGTTCGAGCCGGTTATCACCGCAACCGAGGCGAACATCGAGAACGACGTGCTGCGCGCGTCGGCGAAGGTCCCGGTGATCGTTCACGTTGGCACGCAGCGCTCGCCCGATTCGGTGTCGCTCAAGGCCGCGCTCGAGGACCTCGCTCGCGGGCAGCGCGCCTTCCGCGTCGCCTACGTTGACGCCGACGCGACCCCTGCCGTGGCGCAGATGTTCGGGGTGCGCGTGCTGCCCACGGTCGTCGCGATCGCGGCGGGCCGGCCGGTGACCAGCTTCGAGGGCAACCAGCCCGACGGGCAGCTGCGGCAGTGGGTCGACGCGCTCGTGTCCAACGTGGGCAGCCAGCTCCAGGGCCTCGGCGAGGAGGCCGGCGAGCAGCCGGCGCACGACCCGCGCCTCGACGCCGCCACCGAGGCGCTCAACCGCAACGACTTTGACACCGCAACAAAGCTTTACGACGAGCTGCTTGCCGACGACCCGAAGAACGCCGACATCAAGCAGGCGCGCGCCACGATTGGCGTGCTGCGCCGGCTCGCGACCCGGGGCAACGACCCAGTGGCGGAGGCAGACGCGGATGCGGGGGACGTCGATAAGCAGCTTGCGGCGGCCGATGCTGAGGTGGCCGCGGGCGCGCCCAAGAAGGCCTTTGCGCGGTTGCTGCCGCTGGTCAAGGCGCACCCGGAGGCGAAGGAGCGGCTGCTCGAGCTGTTTGGCCTGTTCGAGGCCAGCGACCCGCGCGTGATCGAAGCGCGCACAAAGCTCGCCTCGGCGCTGTTCTAAGCTAGCGGACCAGCTTGTACAGCTGGACGCTCATCGCGGGCAGGTGCAGGGTGACCGACTGGGCGAAGTTGTCCCACTCGATCGCCTCCGTTGTCACGGTGTCCAGCAGCGGGTTGCCCGCGCCGCAGTAGATTGCGTCGTCAGTGTTGATCACCAGGTCCCAGTTGCCGGCCTCGGGCAGGCCGAGGCGGTAGTTTGAGTGTGACGCGCCGGAGAGGTTGACCACCGCGAGCAGGGGCTGGCCGTCGACGCCCCAGCGGATGTAGGCCAGCACGTTGTGCTCGTGGTCGTCGCCCTTGACCCACTGAAAGCCCAGCGGCGTATTGTCCTGGCTGAACAGCGCCGGGGTGTCGCGGTAGACGAGGTTGAGGTCGCGCACCAGGCGCTCAATGCCGCGGTGGTAGTCGTGCGACCACTCGCCGTTGACGTTGTCCCAGTTGATCGAGTTGGCCTCATCCCACTCCGTGGTCTGGCCCCAGTTGCAGCCCATGAACATCAGCTGCTTGCCGGGGTGGGAGTACATGTAGCCAAACATGGCGCGCAGCCCCGCGGCCTTGTTCCAATCGTCGCCGGGCATGCGCGTCCACAAGGAGCCCTTGCCGTGGACGACCTCGTCGTGGGAGAACGGCAGCACGTAGCGCTCGGAGAACGCGTAGACCAGCGAGAACGTGATCTCGTTGTGGTGGTAGTAGCGGTGGATGGGGTCCAGGGAGAAATACTCCAGGGTGTCGTTCATCCAGCCCATGTTCCACTTCAGGGAGAACCCGAGGCCGTTGGCCGCGGTCTGGGCCGTCACGCCCGGCCACGCCGTGGATTCCTCGGCGATGGTGACCACGCCCGGGTGGGTGCGGTGCACGGTGGCGTTGGTTTCCTGCAGGAACTTCACCGCGTCCCAGTTCTCGCGCCCACCCTGGCTGTTGGGCAGCCACTCGCCGTCGGTGCGGGAGTAATCGAGGTAGAGCATGGAGGCGACGGCGTCGACACGCAGCCCGTCGAGGTGGAACTCCTCGCACCAGTACAGGGCGTTGGCCACGAGGAAGTTGCGCACCTCGTTGCGGCCGAAGTCGAAGACGTAGGTGCCCCAGTCTTTTTGCTCGCCGCGGCGCCAGTCCGGGTGCTCGTACAGGGCGGTGCCGTCGAAGCGACCAAGCGCCCAGGCGTCCTTGGGGAAGTGCGCGGGCACCCAGTCGACGAATACGCCGATGTTGTTGGCGTGGAGCTCGTCGACAAGCGCGCGGAACTCATCAGGCGTGCCCCAGCGCGCGGTCGGGGCGTAGTAGCCGGTGACCTGGTAGCCCCAGGAGCCACCGAAGGGGTGCTCCGCCACGGGCAGGAACTCGACGTGGGTGAAGCCGTTCTCGACGAGGTAGGGGACCAGCTCTTCGCGCATGGTGTTGTAGTTCGCCCCCTGCCTCCAGGAGCCGATGTGGCACTCGTAGACGCTCATCGGCGCGTTGGTGGCGTCGATGCCCACGCGCCGCTGCATCCAGTCGCCGTCTTTCCACTCGTAGGTGCTGTCCGCGGCGACGACCGAGACGGTTTCCGGCGGGGCGAGTGTCTGGCGGGCCATGGGGTCGGCCTTGTCCACGCGCACGCCGTCGATGGTCTGCACAGCGAACTTGTACTGCGCGCCGGCCTCGATGCCGGGGATGAAGATCTCCCACACGCCCGTCGAGCCGAGGCTGCGCATCGGGTACTGGTTGGGGTTCCAGGCGCAGAAGTCGCCGACGACGGCGACGCCCTTCGCGTTCGGTGCCCACACGGCGAAGGAGGTGCCGCGGACCTCGCCGAGGCTGGTTTGGTAGGTGCGCAGGTTCGCGCCGAGGACTTCCCAGAGGCGCTCGTGGCGGCCCTCGTTGATCAGGTGGAGGTCGAACGAGCCCAGGGTGGGCAGGAAGTAGTAGCCGTCGGCGATGATCACCTGGTTGCCGAACGGGTAATGGATGCGCAGGCGGTAGTCGGGCGCGTGGTCGTCGTCAAGCCCGATGACCCAGATGTCGTCGCCGATAGGCTCCATCTCGAGGTGCTCGTTGTGGATGAGCACCTCGACCTTTTCCGCCCCGAGCTGGCGGGTGCGGATAACCGAGCCCTCCGACGTCGCGTGCCAGCCGTAAAAGTCGTGCGGGGCGTGGTGCTTGCACTCAAGCAGGCGCGCGCGGTCCGCGGCGGGGATCAGAAGCTGGAGGTTGCTCGCCATAATCGTCCTTGCGTGGTGGGAAGTGATCGTTTATCCGTTATCCGACGCTACCGAATTTCGACCTTGGTAGCGGGTTACGGCCGGTAGTCGTGGTCCGAGATGCTGCGGAACGCGAGCTGCTCGCGTTTCGACGCCTCCACGACCGGCAGCCGGAAAATGTGGGCGACGTTGGCCTGCGGGGTCAGCCGCACGAAGTTGTCGGTGCTCCACGTGTAGCGCTCGCCGCTGACCAGGTCGTCGACGGTGAAACTCTCACCGGGGGCGAGTCCGATCGCCTCGGCGTCGATGTGGACCATGCCCTCCTGCGTGGCGAAGGGGTCGAGGTTGACCACGACCAAAATCGCGTTGCCGCTGATCGCGTCGACCTTGGAGTACGCCATGATCTGCTCGTTGTAGGCCTTGTGGAAGTGCAGCTGGCGCAGCTGCTGCAGCGCCGGGTTGTCGCGGCGCAGGCGGTTGAGCAGCGTCAGGTAGGGCTCGAGCGACTCGCCGCGGGCGAGCGCCGCCGCGAAGTCGCGCGGGCGCAGCTCGTACTTCTCTGAGTTGAGGTACTCCTCGGAGCCAGCCGTGACCGGCTCGTGCTCGTAGAGCTCGTAGCCGGAGTAGACGCCCCACAACGGGCTCAGCGTCGCCGCGAGCGTGGCGCGGATCGCGAAGGCTGCTTTGCCACCGGTCTGCAGCGATTCGTGCAGGATATCGGGGGTGTTGACGAAGAGGTTGGGGCGCGAGACGTCGGCGACGTCGATAAGCATCTGCGCGAAGTCTTCCAGCTCAGCCTTCGAGGTCTTCCACGTGAAGTGGGTGTACGACTGGGAGAACCCGACCTTGGACAGGCCGAACATGCGCGGCGGGCGGGTAAACGCCTCGGCGAGGAAGATGACATCGGGGTGGGTTTCGCGCACTTCCGAGATGAGCCAGTGCCAGAAGTTCACCGGCTTGGTGTGCGGGTTGTCCACGCGGAACGTGGTCACACCGAGCTCGACCCAGTACATGATCACGCGGTAGATCTCCGCGTAGAGCACGTGCGGGTCGTTGTCGAAGTTGATCGGGTAGATGTCCTGGTATTTCTTCGGCGGGTTCTCGGCGTAGGCGATGGTGCCATCGGCAAGCACCGTGAAAAACTCGGGGTGCTCGCTGGCCCAGGGGTGGTCGGGCGCGGCCTGCAGCGCAAAGTCGAGGGCGACCTCAAGGCCCAGCTCGCGGGCGTGATCCATCATGGCCAGGAACTCGGCTTCGCCGCCGAGCTCCGGGTGGAACGCGTCGTGGCCGCCGTCGGCGGAACCGACCGCCCACGGCGAGCCCACGTCACTTTCCTCAGGCGTCAGAGTGTTGTTGCGGCCTTTGCGGTTGACCTCACCGATCGGGTGGATCGGGGGAAAGTAGACGGTGTCAAAACCCATCGCCGCCACGCGATCGAGCGCAGCCGAGGTGGTTTCCCACGTGCCGTGCACGGGTTTGCCCTCGGCGTCGACGCCGCCCGTGGAGCGGGGGAAGAGCTCGTACCAGGAATTGACCAGCGCAGCACGGCGCTCGACGTGAACATCGCAGATCGGCCCGCGGGTGACCTGCTCGCGCAGCGGGAACTCGTCGAGGATCTCGCGCACCTCGGCGCTGAGTCCCTCCTCAATGCGGGTCGCCAGGGGGAGGGTGTCGTCGGCAAGCGTCGTCGCTACGGCCTCAAGAACCCCCCGGTCGCCGTCCGGGGATTGGGCTGCGGCGCGGGTGAACAGGTCGATGCCGTGGGCAATGTCGTTGGACAGCTCCGCGGCGGATTGCCCGGCGGCGAGCTTCTTCGACACGGCGTTGCGCCACGTCGACATGGGGTCGCTCCATGCGTCGACGCGGAAGCGCCAGATACCCTGCACATCCGGAACGAACACTGCGTGGACATAGTCGGGGCGGTAAACCTCCTGCTGCATGAGGATGGAATACTGCTCCCCGCTTGGCGACGTCAGCTCCAACGTGGCCGCAACCGCGTCGTGGCCCTCGCGCCACACCAGCGCCGAGACCGGGACGACCTCGCCGACTACCGCCTTCGACGGCAGGGTGCGCCCGGAGACCTGGGGGCGAACGTCGTCGATTCCGAAACGGCCGAAAGAAGTGATACTGCCAGTGTGGCCAGAGCGTCCGGTCATGGTCATGCGGTTTACCTACCTCGAGACTTCGTGTGTGCCAATGGCTTTCACTTTTCAACAGTAGCCACTGCCACGGTGACGTGCCGGGCGAGGATGCGGTGCCACCGGAGGGCGGGTTTTACGTTGTGAATGCAGGCGCTGGGGCCGGGGTTTGGGGTCGGGGGTGCAGGAGGTTGAGGGTGTACTCATCGCCGCCTGCAGCCGGGGTTGCTCCTGTCACTGTCTGCCGCGGGTGTGGCTCCGGGTGGGATGTCACGGTCGAGCTAGTTGTGTTGGGGATGACCTGGGGTTTTGCGGTGCGTAGTTGGTTGACTGTGACATTTCACCGCCTGGGATGTCACGGTGGGGCGGATCCTGCCGGACCCGACCTGGTGTTTTACCGTCCGCGGCGGGTTGACTGTGACATTTCACCGGCTGAGATGTCACGGTGGAGCCAATCCTGCCGGACCCGACCTGGGGTTTTGCCGTCCGCGGCGGGTTGACTGTGACATTTCACCGGCTGAGATGTCACGGTGGAGCCAATCCTGCCGGACCCGACCTGGGGTTTTGCCGTCCGCGGCGGGTTGACTGTGACATTTCACCGGCTGGGATGTCACGGTGGAGCCAATCCTGCCGGACCCGACCTGGGGTTTTGCCGTCCGCGGCGGGTTGATTGTGATATTCCGCCGCCTGGGATGTCACGGTGGAGCCAATCTTGCCGGACCCGACCTGGGGTTTTGCCGTCCGCGGCGGGTTGATTGTGATATTCCGCCGCCTGGGATGTCACGGTGGAGCCAATCTTGCCGGACCCGACCTGGTGTTTTGCCGTCCGCGGCGGGTTGATTGTGATATTTCACCGCCTGGGATGTCACGGTGGAGCCAATCTTGCCGGACCCGACCTGGGGTTTTGCCGTCCGCGGCGGGTTGACTGTGACATTTCACCGGCTGGGATGTCACGGTGGAGCCAATCTTGCCGGACCCGACCTGGGGTTTTGCCGTCCGCGGCGGGTTGACTGTGACATTTCACCGCCTGGGATGTCACGGTGGAGCCAATCTTGCCGGACCCGACCTGGGGTTTTGCCGTCCGCGGCGGGTTGACTGTGACATTTCACCGCCTGGGATGTCACGGTCGAGCTAGTTGTGTTGGGGGTGACCTGGGGTTTTGGGGTGTGTAGTTGGTTGACTGTGACTTTTCGCCGCCTGAAATGTCACGGTCAACCAGCGACGAGAAATCCTCCGCAGATAAACACGACAAAAACGCCAAACCCCAACCGCTGTGCCGGCCCACGGGAAAAGATCAATTCACTTGATAACGCGATGAGCCCTTTTAGTCCACAATGGAAAGCGTGACTGATCGTGCAATTGAACCGGAGACCGACCCCGACTTGCTCATCGACTTTCAGGGCGTGGAGTTCGCACGCGGCGGGTCCACGTTAGTAGGCCCCATCGACTGGCAGGTCGAGCTCGACGAGCGCTGGGTTGTCATCGGGCCCAACGGCGCGGGCAAGACCACCTTGATCCGCATGGCGTCGGCCCAGGAATTCCCGTCAGCGGGTACGGCGTTTGTGGTCGGGGAGCAGCTCGGCCGCACCGACATGCGCGACCTGCGCGCCCAGATCGGCGTGACATCCTCGGCGGTGGCGCAGTGCGTTCCGGCGGAGGAGAGGGTCGGAGACCTCGTCGTTTCCGCCGGCTACGCGATTTTGGGCCGGTGGCGCGAAGAGTACGACGAGATGGACTATGACCAGGCGCTCGAGGTGCTCGAGCAGGTCGGTGCGATGCATTTGATCGACCGCACCTGGGGCACGCTATCCGACGGCGAACGCAAGCGGGTGCTGATCGCGCGCGCCATCATGACGAACCCGGAGCTGCTGATCATGGACGAGCCGGCCGCCGGGATGGACCTGGGCGGGCGTGAGGACCTCGTCGCCTATCTCGGCGATCTCGCGATGGACCCCGACGCGCCGGCGATCGTGATGATTACCCACCACGTCGAGGAAATCCCGCCGGGCTTTACGCACGCCATGCTTCTCGACGAGGGGGAGGTCGTCGCGCAGGGGCTTATCGACGACGTGCTGACCTCCGAAAACGTCAGCCGGGCCTACCACCAGCCGATCGAGGTGACCTCGCGTGACGGCCGGTACACGGCGCGGCGCACCAGCCGCGGGGGAACGCATCGCGCCAAGTAGGATGCCGGGAAGGAGGTGATGGGCTGTGGTCAGTGTCAATGACGCGCGCCTCGCCAGCACGGTCATCCTGACCCGCGACGGGGCTAGTGGCCTCGAGGTGTGGGTGTTTGAGCGCGTGATGTCCATGCCCAATTACCCGGGCATGACCGTGTTTCCCGGCGGCGGGGTGGACAGCCGCGACTTCCCGTCGCGAGCGGGGGCGCAAGATTTGTTGCAGGGCCGCTCCGCCGAGTCGCTGGGCCGTCAGCTGCAGGTCAGCGCTGAAACTGCGCACGCGCTGCTGTTTTCCGCCGTGCGGGAGCTGTTCGAGGAAACGGGCACGCTGTTGGCCGTCGACAAGCACGGTGCTCTGCCTGTCGACGCGCGCCCCTTCCACAGCCAGCGTCTGCGCCTGGAATCTCACGAGTTGTCGCTGACGGACGTTCTGCGCGACAACCAGTTTCGCGTTCCCGCAGACCTTGTCGCGCCGTACGCGCGCTGGGTCGGCCGTTCCGAGCGCGGTACGAAGTTCGACACGTTCACGTGGCTGGCTCAGTTGCCCGAGGGCCAGGAACCAGATGGCGCGACCGAGGAAGCCGACGACGCGAACTGGTTTCCGCCGGGCCTGCTTCTCGACGGCTGGCGCGCCGGGCTCGTGCGCTTCGCCCCGTCGACGTGGGCGCAGATCCTCGACCTGTCCAACTTTGACACCTCCCAGTCCCTGTGGGAGGCGGCGAAAGGCGCGGACATGACGCCGATTACCGACGACGCGATCAGCAACCCGCGGTACGCGGAATTTTTCACACTGCGCCCGGAAGACCGCATCGGGAGACCCTTTGAGCTTTAACCTGACCGAGGTCGCTTTTCTTGCCGCCCACGCGGACGAGATCGATGAGATCGCCGCCGAGGTCGCACTGACCAAGGCATCGGTGTTCGGGGACCGTGCCCTGCTCGCATCGCGCTTCGGCGACAACGCACGCGCCGTGATGGAGCTGATCGGCGCACGCCGGTCGGCCGCCGGCAAGCTACCCGCGGGCTGGCTGACGGACCTTGACGCGGCCGAGCAGGCAACACCGGCGCCGGTGGCGAACGTGCGCGCGCAACGCATCGCGGACAGCGGGGCTCGTGTGGTTCACGACGTGACCTGCTCCGTGGGCACCGAAGCACCGGCCTTCGCGGGAATGGACTGGCTCGGTTCGGACATCGACCCCGTGCGCCTGTCGATGGCGCGCTACAACCTCGGCGCAGGTGCGTGGCTCGCGCGGGCGGACGCTCTGGCGCCCGTCGCCCGCGGCGCGGTCATCGTCGCCGACCCAGCCAGGCGCGCCGGGGGCCGCAGGATCACTGACCCCGCGCAGCTCGTGCCCCCGCTGCCGGAGTTGCTGGACGTCTACCAGGGGTCCGAGATGGCGGTCAAGTGCGCGCCGGGTATCGACTACTCCGCCTGGGAGGGTCTGGTGAGCGTGGTTTCCGTCGACGGGGCCGTGAAAGAGGCGTGCCTGTACACGCCTGGGCTCGCGGGCGGGCACACGCGTGAGGCAGTTGTGTTGCGCAGCGATGGGTTCAGCGAGACCGTGACCTCGGGTGAATCCGATGTCGTGCCGGTGGGTGCGCCGGGAGCCTTCGTCATCGAGCCGGACGGGGCGATCATCCGCGCCGGTCTGGTGCGCCACTGGGGTGCGCGCTACGGGTTGCGGATGCTTGATGAGCACATCGCGTTCCTGAGCGGGGATCGTATCCCTCCCGGATACAGCGGTTTCCGGGTGCTCGACGCGGTGCCGGTGCGCCAGCTTAAGGCCGCACTGTCCGGCTACGGCGCCGGTGGGGTAGAAATCCTCGTGCGAGGCGTCGACGTTGACCCCGACCAGCTGCGCGGCCGACTCAAGCTCAAGGGTGGCCGGCAGATGGGGGTCGTGATTGCGCGCGTGGGCATGAGCGCGGTGGCGTACGTGTGCGAGGCACGCCAGTGGGGGCAGCGGCCTTCCGCCTAAACCCAGACGGGTCAACATGGATGTGTTCCACCGAAACTCGGCCCATGTTGATGCGTCTGAGTTTCGGGTGAAGCGTCACCGGAGCGTCGATAAGCTAGGCCCATGGCTTACTTCGATCACGCCGCGACCACGCCGATGCGCCAGTGCGCCATTGATGCCTGGGTAGAGTACTCCTCCCAGCTCAACCCCGGCGGGCAATACCGTTCGGGGCGCGAGGCGTCCGCGGTGCTGGCGCAGGCGCGCGAGGACATCGCCGAAGCGCTCGGGGCCGACCCCGTCGAGGTGGTTTTCACCGGCTCGGGCACCGAGGCCAACAACATCGCGGTGCGCGGGCTCTTTCGGGCCTGCGCCAACGAGCGCATCGTCGCCAGCCCCATCGAGCACCCGGCAGTGTTGGAGACGGTCAAGTCCCTCGCCGTGACTGAGGGTGCCAAGGCGCAGTGGCTGCCAGTGAATATGGCGGGCGTTGTCAACGACCTCGGGGCCCTCGACGCCCCGGCGGCGGTGGCGGCGCTGATGTGGGCGAACAACGAAACGGGTGCGATCCAGCCGGTGGCGCAGGCCGCGGCGCGCGCGGCGTCTGCGGGCACGCCGCTGCACGTCGACGCGGTCCAGGTCGTGGGCAAGCAGCCTGTGGACTTCCATGAGCTCGGAATGACGACGCTCGCCGCCAGCGCACACAAGTTCGGCGGGCCGCGGGGCATGGGCATTCTGCTGGCCCGCCGCTCGCCGGCGCCCGCTGCCACGCTCACCGGCGGCGGTCAGGAGCGGGGGCTGCGCCCTGGCACAGTCGATGTGGCCTCGGCAGTCGCGACGGCCGTGGCGCTGCGGGAGGCGGTGGCTGAGATGGAGTCAGAGCGGGTACGGGAGGCGTCGTTACGCGATGAGCTCGTGCGCGGGGTGCTGGCGGCGGTACCCGACGCGCGGCTGACCACGACGTCTCCGGTGCTCGATAGTCACGCGCATTTCCTGTTCCCGGGCGCGAACGGGGACGCGTTGATCATGCTTCTCGACGCCCGCGGGATCGAGGCGTCGACGGGGTCGGCGTGCGCGGCGGGTGTCAACCGCGCCAGCCACGTGCTCGAGGCGATGGGGGTGCCGCAGGTTGATGCTGCGGGGGCGCTGCGGTTAAGCCTCGGCAGGACCACGACGGCACACGACGTGGAAAAGGTGGTGCGCGAAATAGTGGATGTGGTTAAGCGGGCGCGTGTGGCCGGTGCACTCTGATGTTTTAGTTGTTGTTCGTGTGTCATGTGGTACTTGTGTGGTTGAACTCCGGTATGGTGCGGGACATGCATGCTTCCCGCAGACTCACGCCCGTCCTTGCTGCGCTCACCGCGGCCGTACTGACCGTGGTGCTCGCCGTCGCCGTCCCGTTTAGCCCAACGATGCGTACCGGCGCCAGCGCGCAGAACATCCCCGGCGTCGTCCAGGGCGTCGACGTCGCGGGCCACCAACGCCCCGGCGGCGAGCCCATCGACTGGCGCAGCGTCGCCGGCCCGGGCGGCCAGCAGTTCGCCTTTGTCAAGGCCACCGAAGGAAACGGTTGGAAAAACGAGTTCTACGACGAGGACGCCAACGCCGCGGCCGCAGCCGGGCTGAAGGTCGGCGCGTACCACTACGCCCGCCCCGCCGAGGACCCGAGAGCCCAGGCGAAGCACTTCGCCGACGTGATCAGCAACGGCCCGGCCCTTAGCCTGCCCCCGGTGCTCGACCTCGAGGTCGACGAGGGACTGTCGCCGACCGCGCTGGCCGCGTGGACGGGCACCTTCCTCACCGAGCTCGAGCGCTCCACCGGCACGAAGCCGATGATTTACACCTACCGCTACTTCTGGTACGAGCGCATGAACGACACATCCGCCTTCACCGGGTACCCGTTGTGGCTCGCCGCGTACCAGAACCAGGCGCCGCGCCCCGTCGGCGGCTGGGACAAGATCTCGTTTTGGCAGCGCTCCGACTCCGGCCGCGTCCCCGGCGTGAGCACCCCGGTCGACCTCAACGTGTTCAACGGCTCCGACTCCGACCTCGGCGCGTTCTCCGCGGGCAACCACAGCGCCGGCGGCGGCGTGCTCGAGTCCTTCCAGGTCCCCGAATCCGGCGAGCTTGAGGTCCTGGGCCAGGACAACACGGCCCTCGTGGTGGCCATCCTGGGCCTGGCCACCGGGGTCCTGAACCAGCCGCAGATCGCGGACGCCGCCGCGCAGTTCGGGTTCAGCCCGGACGACGCCTCGAATATCGCCTCCGCGGTCCAGAGCTTGGCTGCCGAGGGCAAGCTGCCCGTCGGCGACCTGCGCGCGATGATGGTCGGAGACTACTCCGTCGGCGACCTGCTCATCTTGCTCAACAACGCGCAGAAGTAGCGCACGGCCCTACAGCCCCAATGCCCGGAGCACCTCGGTGGTGCATCCGGGCAATTGTGTGTGCGGCACCCCGGAGATCTCAACAACGCGCCCGAGCCGCGCGGACGACGTCGGAACCACCGAGTCGGCATCCGAGACCAGCGAGACGATGTCTACCCCGCACGGCACTACTGGCTCGCCGACGTCCTCGAGCTCGGTGAAGGATTGTCCGAGAAGAGGGCCGACAAGCCAGTCGCGGCGGTACCACGCGCGGTGGTCGGTGCCGCGCCACGCGGCACCGAGGCCCACCACCGTGCGCACGCGCTCGCGAACACGTTCATCCTCCAGGGCGCGAAGCGCGACCAGGCCCCCACTGGAGTGGCCGACGATGTCGACCCGCGTGACTGTGTCCGGCAGTTCCAGGATGGTTCGGGCGACGTCCTCAGCCGAGCTGTCGATCGCAGCCGTTCCCCGGTCCCCGTGAGTCGGCGCAATCAGGTCTACGCCGCGCTCGGCGAGAGCCTCGGTCAGCGGGCGAAACACAAAGGGTTCTGAGAGCGTGCCGTGAACTGCGACAACAACCCGCCCACTCGACTGGGAGGTCGCTGTGGAGGGGTCGGGAAGTATGCGCGGAATGTGGGAGAACAGGGCCATGGGGGTCTACGTTACAAAACGTGGACGCTCTACGATCTCTTGCGCTGGTCTCACCGGGTGCCGGCATCGCCATCGCAGCCATCGTGATCGCGACGACGCTCTTTGCGGTGGTGCCGTTCAACCGGTGCACCCGCGTTGCGGGGCTTGTCACCCTTGGATTGCTCGCCGTCGCGGTATTCGGCTTCGAAGTGTGGCCCAAACCCTTCCCGGATTCCGTACCGTGGGTGATTTATGCGGCGGGGGCCTCGGCTGCGTTTGTGGTGTGCGTCGCAGTGGTGCAGAAGGGCCGGCGCTTCGTGATGTCTTTGGTGGCGGTCGTCGCGCTCGCCAACACCTACCTGGTGTCCAACCTCGTGTACCAGGAGTACCCGACGGTCGGGTCGTTCTACCCCGTCCCCGTGGCGGCGAGCGTGGATGCGCACCAGTTTAAATCCATGAAATCTCCGCCGAAGGACCATGACCGCGAGGTGGGCGCCCTGGTGACGTTGTCTGCGGCGCCGATGCGCGACGCGGTGGCGTACGTTCCGCCCGCCTACTGGAGAAACCACGACCTGCCCGTGCTCGTCATCATGGCGGGCAGCCCGGGCAGCCCGATGGACTGGTTTACCAAGGGCGATGCCGCCCAGTCGCTGGATGATTTCCAATCCCGGCACAACGGGGAGGCCCCCGTGGTGGTCAGCGTCGATGCCACGGGGTCGGAAACGGGCAACCCCGCGTGCTCTGACGGCCCGGAGCACAAGGTGCTCACCTACATCTCCACACGGGTTCCGGAGATGATCAAGGCGAACTTCGACGTCAACGACGACCAGTCCAGGTGGACTGTCGGGGGGGTTGAGCTACGGCGGGACCTGCGCGATGCAGGTGATCACCAATCACCCCGAGGCGTACGGCTCGGTTCTAGACTTCTCCGGCGAGGCTGAGCCGAATGTGGGCAGCCACGTAAAGACGGTGCAACAGATCTTCGGCGGCAGCGAGGAAGCGTTTCAGAGGGTCAACGCGGCCACGCTGTTGGACAAGGCACGCGGCACGTCTTACTACCATGGGATCGCGGGACGCTTCGTCGCCGGCGAGGATGACGAGATGTCGACCGCCGCTTTGTCGCACCTCAACGAACTTGCCCGCGCCGCGGGCATGGACACTACCTACGACACGGTGCCGGGCTCACACAGCTACCAGGTGTGGCGCGTGGCGTTTCGTGACAACCTCGACTTCGTCGCCGAAAGGGGTGGGCTGAAATGAAAAGGGTAAGAACCCTCGCGGCCAGGGTCCCGGCGAGCCTGTCCATGCTCGTTGTCATGTGGACCCTGTTCGCCGTGTTCGGTTCCCGCGGACGTGACGTCCTCGTCTACGGGTTGGCGGGGGAGGAGCACATCGCCTCCCTGCTCACCGCGGGCCTGACCAGCTCACACGTCGCCGGGATGGTGTACTCGTCTCTCGCGCTGCTGGTCTTCGCGGTACCCGCCGAGGTCCTGCTGACCACGCGGCGCTTCGCCGTGGCGGCGATTGCGTCGCACGCGGTGGCGGTGCCGACGGGCGCGGTCGCGGCCATCATCGTCGAGCGGGCGGGTTTTAACCAGTGGGGTGGCGACTTGGTCAACGAAACGTACCTCTCGCCCGCTGCGTGGATCTTCGGCTCGCTCGCGTTCACCACCTCGTCGATGGGGGTGATGTGGCGCCGGCGCGTGCGCCTGGTGCTCATCGCGCTGACAGCCACGCTCGTGCTTTACGACGGCTCCCTCAACGCAGTAGTCGCCTTCAGCGCGGTCCTGATCGGCTGCGCGGCGGGGCACCTGGTTGTCGGCGCCGAGATCGCCCGCCGGGGTGCCTCGGTTCGCGAATCACGCGTTCTCGTCGCCGTGCTTTTTGCGGCGGTGTCGCTGGGGCCGGTGCTCGTCGCTTTCAACCCCGCGGCCCACGGGCCGTTCGCGGACGTCAGCCAACTGATGTGGGAACCCGCCGTGGCCGCCAACGAGGTCCTCCTGCGCTGCGTCGACGCGGACTCAGCGACGTGCCAGGAAGCGCTGCAGATCAACCAGCAAAGCGGCCTCGGGCCGCTCCTGCTCAACATCGCCCCGCTGGTCGCCTCGCTCGTGGTCGCGCTCGGGCTTCGCCGTGGCCGCCGCCTCGCCTGGATCTTCGCCGTGGTCAGCACCCTTATCAGCCTCGCGGTGATTTTCGTGCAGCTCGTCGGGTGGGTCGACTCCTTCCTCCTGGCGTTTAACGTCGCCCTCGTGGTCCTGCCGTGGCTCGTCGTGCTCGCGGTGTTGATCGCGACGCGGTCGCGCTTCTGCGTGCGCTCGCAGTGGCGCCCTGCGCTGGTTGGAACCTTGGCGGCGCTTGCGGTGTGCGCGTCGATCTGGGTTGTGGGCGCGATAGCCAATCCCGGGTTCGTGGAGCGGGCGTCGTTAAGCGATGTGCTCCTGGAAACACCGCTGCGCTTCATGCCGCCGGTCATCGCGCTGTTCTGGCCACCCTACGTGATCCCGCAGAGCTCGTTGTCGTGGTTGCTCTACGAGTGGGTCGGAATCGCCTTTTGGGCCGCGGCGATCTACTTTTTGCACCGCGCGCTGACATCGGCGCCGTCGGGGGCGCTAGAGAGCGAACGCGGCCGCGCCAAGGAGATCCTGATGCGCGGCACCGGCGACCACCTCGCGTGGATGGGGCTGTGGGACGGCAACAGGTACTTCTTTACCGGAGGCGGCACCGGGTACGTGGCCTACCGCATCTCCAACAACGTCGCCGTCACCCTCGGCGAGCCCGTCTTTGGCGCAGGCACGACACGCGACGAGGTCGCCGACGCGTTCGAGACCCACGCCGCGGAACAGGGGTGGCGCGTGGCCTGGTACTCGGTGTCGGAGGATTTTGCGCGCGCCGGGTACCGCACGGTTCACGTCGCGGAAGAGTCGCTGCTCCACGCAGACAACCTGGAATTCAAGGGCAAGAAGTTTACAAAGTATCCGCACCGCCCGCAACCGTGCCGGCAAGGAAGGGGTTACGGCGCAGTGGACGAGCTGGGCGGAGCTGGATGTCGAGACCCGCGAGAAAATCTTTGCCTTGTCCGAGCAGTGGATGTCGGACAAGGCGCTGCCGGAGATGGGATTTACCCTCGGCAGCGTCGACGAGCTCTCGGTCGAAGGCACGAAGCTTTGACTCGCGATCGGCGACGACGGACGCCTCCACGGAGTGACAAGCTGGCTGCCCGTGTACGAGGGCGGAGAGCAGGTCGGCTACACCCTCGATTTCATGCGCCGCGACCCGGACGGGTTCCGTCCCACCATCGAGTTCCTCTTGGCGGAGGCGGCCCAGATCGCCAGCGACGAGGGGGTGAAGTGGGTGTCGCTCTCCGGCGCTCCGTTGGCGCGAACCGGCGAGCCGGAGTCTGTTCTCGAGGTCATCCTCGACAAGGCGGGGGCGAGCATCGAGCCGCTCTACGGCTTTCGCTCCCTGGCGGCGTCGAAGTACAAGTTCCACCCGACGCATTCCGGTTGGTACCTCGCCTACGACGACGAACTCGCACTGGGTTCCATCGCGCTGGCCGTGGTCAATTGCTACCTTCCCACGATGCGCGCCAGCGACTACGCCGGGGTGGTCAGGGAGTTCCTCGCCCGGCAGGATCGCGCCGCGGGGAAGTCGCCAGCGCCCGCGCCCACGCCTCACCCTTGAAGTGCGCCGGCACCGCGCCCTTGAGCAGCTCGCGCGTGAGCTGCGGCGTCGCCTCAAGCTCAGTGTTGGAGCCGATGAGCACGATGTTGCCGTAGCGGCGGCCCTTGAGCATCGGGGGATCGGCGATCGCCGCGATGTGCGGCCACACCTCGGCCATGCCCGCCAGCTCCTCTTTCGCCTCCGTTAAGTCGGCGTGCGAGCCGCAGTTGGCAACGTAGACGCCGCTCTCGCTTAACGACGCCTGCGCCGCCGCAAAGAACTCCACCGTGGTCAGGTTGTGCGGCGTGGTGGCGCCGGCGAACACGTCGCGGATGATCACGTCGCGCGTGGCCGGTTTGAACCCGTCCGTTTCCTCCCGCGCGTCGCCGACGCGGATCTTGACGGCCGGGGCGCGGGGGACGTCGAAAAGCTCGCGGGCTAAAACGGCCAACTCGCTGTCGATCTCGACGACGGTGTTGCGGCTGCCGGGCCAGGCGTGCGCGAAGTAGCGGGGCAGGGAGCAGCCCGCCCCGCCGAGGTGGGTCAGCCTCGCCTTGTCCCAGCGCTTGACCGAATTCAGAAAGTCCGCGATCCAACGCATGTACTCGAAATCGAGCCGGTCGGGCTCACCCGGCACAATCGAGGAGCTGGGCACGCCGCCGACCAGCAGGGTCAGCGAGCCGTCGTGCTCATAGATCACCTCGGCGACGCCGCTGTCGATCTCGTAGAACTGGCTTTTTGGTGGCACGCCTCGCGAGAGTACACTGCCGCACATGCGGGTCTTGGCAGCGATGAGTGGCGGCGTCGATAGTTCGGTGGCGGCCGCCCGGCTTGTCGACGCCGGACACGACGTCGTCGGTGTCCACCTCGCGCTCTCGCGCGACCCCCAGGCCACCCGCGAGTCCGCGCGCGGCTGCTGCTCGCTGGAGGACTCCGCCGACGCGCGCCGGGTCTGCGACAAGCTGGGCATCCCGTTTTACGTGTGGGACTTCTCCGACCGCTTCAAGGCCGAGGTGATCGACAACTTCATCTGGTCCTACGACAACGGCGAGACCCCAAACCCCTGCCTGCGCTGCAACGAAAAGATCAAGTTCGCCGCCCTGCTCGATAGGGCTCTCGCCCTGGGCTTCGACGCGGTGGCCACCGGCCACTACGCGATTGTCGATGACGAGGGCAATTTGCGCCGCAGCGCCGATCCACTCAAGGACCAGTCCTACGTCCTCGGCGTGCTCACCCGCGCCGAGCTCGACCGCTGCATCTTCCCCGTGGGCGACACCGAGAAGCCCCAGATCCGCGAGGAGGCCAAGCGCCACGGTTTCTCCACCGCAACCAAGCCGGATTCCTACGACCTCTGCTTCATCCCGGACGGCAACACCCAGGCGTTTCTGGGCCGCTCCATCGGAATGCGCCCGGGGATGATCGTCGACGCCGACGGCACCGAGTTGAAGGAACACGACGGGGCCTTCCAGTACACCATCGGCCAGCGCCGCGGGCTTGACCTGCGCGTTCCCGCCGCCGACGGGCAACCCCGCTACGTCACCGACATCGACGCCGCCACCGGGGTGGTCACCGTCGGGCCGCGTCAGGCACTTGAGGTGCGCGAGATCCGTGCTGACAGGCTCAAGGTCCTGCACCCGGCGATGAACGGGACGTTTACGGCGAACGTGCAGATCCGCGCCCACGGCGGGGTCGTCGGGTGCGACGCGCGTGTCGAGGGCGACGAAATGGTGCTGGCCCTGCACTCGCCGCTTGAGGGCGTGGCCCGCGGCCAGGCCGCGGTGCTCTACCTGCCTGACCCGGATGCATTAGGTGACGTGGTGCTCGGCTCCGGGACCATCTGCCACACCGCCTGAGCGCTCCTCGCCTTAAACCCGGACGGGTAAAAGTGGGGGTCTTCCGCCTAAACCCGGGGCAAGTTCGGGGTGTCCGAGTTTAGGGGGAAGCAGCCGGCCGCCCGCGGCAACCAATGGTGCTACCGTGGCCCGCATGAGGATTCCCGAGACACCCGCCAAAGTCATCGCGACGCTGCTCATCGTGTTGATGTTCGTCGCGTCCGTGCAAGGCTGGCCGTGGTGGGTGAGATTGGTCGCCGCGGCGCTGGCGCTGACGGTGATCTTCCTGCCTAAGGAACCGAACAAGTGACCGCGTTCGGCCTCGGCGAACTGCCAGGCACCGATCTGGCAAAGGCCGCCGAGATCGTGGTGGGGGAGAGCCCCACGCCGCACATCCCGCAGCTGCCGGACCGCGGACTAGGCTCCGACCTCGTCGGGCGCACCGCCGCGCTGCTCGACATCCCCATCGACCGCGGCCCGCGCACCTGGCGCGTGGCCACGCAGCACCGCGCCGCGAAGGACCAGATGGCCCGCGACCTCGACGTTCTCGAAGAAATCTGGGCGGGTCAGGTCGAGGAGATTAAGGTGCAGCTCGTCGGGCCGTGGACGTTGGCCGCTCGCATTGAGATGGCCAACGGGCACCGGATGATCACGGACCCGGGGGCGCTGCGCGATGTGACGGACGCGCTGTCAGAGGCGATCGTGGCGCATCGGGCGGACGTCGAGAAGCGTCTTGGCGCGACCTCAATCCTGCAGCTCGACGAGCCCGCGCTGCCCGACATCATGCGCGGCCGGCTCAAGGGCGCGACCGACTTCGAGACGATCCGCGCGGTGCCTGAGCCGCAGGAACGCCTCTCGCTTTTCGACGCCCACCTCCTGCACACCACCGCGCTCGTCGACGCCGACTGGCTCACCGTGGACGTAGCCACGCTCGACGCGGCGGGAAAAGACCGCGTGGCGGCCCTGATTGAAAACGGCACACGCCTGGCGATCGCGCCCGCCGAACCTAAAACCGTGTGGCGCTTCCTCGACGAGCTGCGGATCGACCCGGCGGCGGTGGGCCTCGACGTGTGGGCGCGCCCGGCGGCGACACTCACAGAGGCCGCGGTGAACTACCGTCAGGCGCGCGAGATGTCGGAGGGGCTGCGCTGAATACTTCGCAGCGCGCCGCCAAAAAAGGGGTGCTGTTGGCGTTGTGCATCCGGGGTTTTGCGTGTGCGTGGTTTGTACCGCGCGATGTGGGGCGTCGGAAAGGAAAAACCCCAGGTCGTGACATGGCATTCCGCGCATATCGCGCACTCCACAACAAGCTGTTGCCCCCGGCTGCGCGTGCATAAGGAGGGCCCGGCCTAACCCTCCATCGGCCAACTCAGCGTCACCCCGGACGCATCGCGCCCGCGCGACTCGAAGTAGGTCTTCAGCTCGGACTGGCAGGTGTAGTACTGCACCGCCTGGTACTCCATGAGCTCGCCGAAGGACATCGTCGCAAGCTCCGGCCACATGCGAACCTGCTTCCAGGCGATGCGGGCGGCGGCGGTGGCGTCCGAGGTGGCCTCGTGGGCGTTGTCGAGCCGCACCCCGTAGATCTCGCTAAGCGCCCCGAGGTTGCGCTTGCCCTTGCGGTAGCGGTCTTTGGCCCGGTCGATCACCAGTGGGTCGAACACGGGCCCATCCACCGTGAACGTGCCGGTGAGATGGCGCAGCACCGTAAGGTCGTAGGGGGCGTTGAACACCACCAGCGTCAGCCCGTCCTCCCAGCACTTGCGAATCTCGGCGACCGTTTCGGCGAGGACCTCGTCGTGCGGGCGGCCCTCGGCGCGTGCCTTTTCGGTGGTGATGCCGTGGACGGCCGCCGCTTCCTCCGGGATCTCCACCCCCGGGTCGGCGAGTTCTTCCGTGGACGTGACGGAGGAGCCGTCGATACGCACGAGCGCTGAGGTGACGATGCGTGCCTCGCCTGGGTTGGCCGAGGTTGTCTCCAGGTCAAAGGAGAGCATGCGGGATGCGTCGAACGAAGCCATGCCTCTAACTCTAGACTGGTGCACTGTGAGCGACATTTCCGCAGACCTGCACCGCCAGTGGGACGACCTTGCCAGCCAGGTGCGTCACCACCGCGACCTGTACTACAACGGCCAGCCGGTGATTTCCGACGCTGAATTCGACAAGCTGTTCAACAATCTCGTCGCCTTCGAGGAGGCCCACCCGGAGTTGGCCGTGCCGGAGTCGCCGACGAAGGAGGTCGGCGCTCCCGTCTCCAGCGCGTTCGACGACGTCGAGCACCTCGAGCGGATGATGAGCCTGGATAACGTGTTCTCCGCCGAAGAACTCGCCGACTGGCTGGCCAAGACGCCGGGGCCGTATCTCACGGAGCTGAAGATCGACGGGTTGTCGATCGACTTGATTTACGAAAACGGCGAGCTGGTTCGCGCCGCCACGCGTGGCGACGGCCGCGTCGGCGAGGACATCACCGCCAACGCGAAAGTCATCCCCGATATCCCGCACACCCTCACTGGAGACTTCCCCGAACTGCTAGAAGTCCGCGGCGAGGTGTTCATCCGCCCCGAGGACTTCCCCGAGCTCAACGAGCAGCGCATCAAAGAGGGCGGAAAGCCTTTCGCCAACCCGCGCAACACCGCCGCCGGGGGCCTGCGCCAGAAGAACCCGGAGGATGTGAAGAAGCGCAAGCTGCGCATGATCTGCCACGGCATCGGCGCGCGCGAGGGGTTTTCGCCCGCGTCCCAGTTCGAGGCCTACGAAAAGCTCGCGGAGTGGGGACTTCCCGTTTCCGAGTACACCCGCCGCGCCGAGACGGCCGCGCACGTCCAAGAGTCCGTTGACTATTGGGCCGAGCACCGCCACGATGCGCTCCACGAGATGGACGGGGTCGTGATCAAGGTGGACTCCGTCGCCACGCAGCGTTCCCTGGGTGCGACGTCGCGCGCGCCGCGCTGGGCGATCGCGTACAAGTACCCGCCGGAGGAGGTGACCACGAAACTGCTCGACATCGAGGTCTCCGTCGGGCGCACCGGCCGCGCCACCCCGTTCGCGGTGCTGGAGCCGGTGTTCGTCTCCGGCTCAACGGTGTCGCTGGCGACCCTGCACAACCAGCACGAAGTCAAGCGCAAGGGCGTGCTCATCGGGGATACGGTGGTGATCCGCAAGGCCGGCGAGATCATCCCCGAGGTGCTGGGCCCCGTCGCGGATCTGCGCGACGGCAGCGAGCGCGAGTTCATCTACCCGAAGGACTGCCCGGCGTGCGGCACGGAGCTTGCGCCGGCCAAGGAGGGCGACGCGGACTGGCGCTGCCCGAACACGCGCTCGTGCCCGGCGCAACTGTCGCAGCGCTTGAAGTACCTGGCGTCGCGCGGCGCGTTCGACATCGAGGCGCTCGGGGAGAAGGGTGCGATTGACCTCATCGACTCGGGCGTGCTCGTCGACGAGGGTGACCTGTTCGACCTCACCGAGGAAGACCTCAAAAAGTCCAGCGCCTACACCACCAAGGCGGGCAACGTCAACGCCGCGGGCAAGAAGCTGCTGGCCAACCTGGACACCGCGCGCGAGCGCGAACTGTGGCGAGTGCTGGTTGCGCTCTCGATCCGCCACGTCGGGCCCACCGCCGCCCGCGCGCTCGCAGCGCGCTACGCCTCAATGCAGGCGCTTATCGACGCCCCCGTAGCCGACCTCGCCGACACCGACGGCGTGGGGTTGGTCATCGCGCAATCCTTCAAGGACTGGTTTACGGTGGACTGGCACCGCGACATCGTGGACAAGTGGGCTAAGGCCGGGGTGCGCATGGTCGACGACACCACCGATGCCGCCCCGCAGACCCTCGAGGGACTTACCGTCGTGGTGACGGGAACCCTGGAGAACTTCTCCCGCGACGAGGCGAAGGAGGCGATCCTGTCACGCGGCGGGAAGGCGGCCGGCTCGGTGTCGAAGAAGACCAGTTACGTCGTGGTGGGAGAAAACGCAGGATCGAAGGAGGACAAGGCGCGCGAGCTTGGCGTTCCCATCCTCAACGAGGAGCAGTTTGAGCAGCTGCTTCAGACCGGGTCGGCGCAGTAGCGGCGTATTTGTACACCGCTAACCCGACGGTTGCGGCGGCGAGGAACGCGAGCGCCGGCCACACCCAAAACGGTACAGCCTCGTACCACACGATAGCGCGCGACAGCAGCAGGACGACGGCCACGGTAACAACCGGGCTGACCATGTGGCTCAGCGACCACGTTGGCCGGCGCCACGCCCGGAAGGATTCGTAGGCCAACGCACCTACGCACGTGGCGACAAGAATGTAGCTGATCATCACTTATCTGTCCCTTCGAGTTCTTCGAGCAGGTCCACGGCGAGCCCGTCGACCCACATGCTGCTGGAGTTAGCGACGAACACGGCATCCTCGCCGTCCGGGGACCACAGGAGCATGGTCCGGAAACCTCCGGTCCCGCCGTTGTGGAAGGTGTATTCGGTCCCACCTATCTCCCGGTGGCTCCACCCGTACTCGGGGCGGCCGTGGTCGGCGACCCATTGGGCGTATTTCGCCATGTCCGCCGGGGTGGAGCGGATGGCGCCCGCCGGGGCCCAGCCGTCCATGTTCCAGGGCTCAACGGTGCGACCCTGCAAGCCGAGTCCTCGGGAGCTGTACTCTCCGGAGCCGGACGTCGCGAGGTACGTCTCATCCATGCCCGCGGGCTCGAGGATTGAGGTGCGCAGCAATTCCTCGTAACTGACGTTCGCGTTGCGGGCCAGAAGCTGCCCGAGAAGGGCGTGGCCGTAGTTGGAGTAGTTGCGCTGGCCGCGATCTTTCAGCTTTGCGTCGCCCGCGTGGGAGATAATCTCATCGGCTGTCGCCTCGCGGTAGGGGTTGCCGTCGAATAAAACCACAGGTAGGCGGCTGCTTGAAAGTTCGGCGGGCACAGAGCTCAACCCGGCGGTGTGGTTGGCGAGCTCTTCCATGGTGACGTCGGCGATCGGGGCGCCGGGGACGTCGATAAGCTCGCC
Organism: Corynebacterium sanguinis; assembly: GCF_007641235.1. Lineage (NCBI taxonomy): Bacteria > Bacillati > Actinomycetota > Actinomycetes > Mycobacteriales > Corynebacteriaceae > Corynebacterium > Corynebacterium sanguinis. The sequence continues at coordinate 2,134,939 of NZ_CP038157.1, read as the reverse complement.
GACTGTTGTTGCAAGCGTGATGTCGCCGCTTGCAATCTGCTGGCGTAGTAGCTCGGCGTTGAAGGTTTTGGTGATGGAGCCGATTTCGAATTCGGTGTGTTCGTCGGCGTCGAGGCCGCCAAAGCGGACGTCGCCGTTGTCGAGGAAGAAGGCGGCGAGGTCGTTGTGCCCGGGTTCGGCGTTGTTGCGAAGCGCGCTGGAGACGGACGCATCTCCCGTGGCGTGCGTGCCCACCGTGATCGGGCGGGGCCCGAGAAGCAGCATCACGGTCAGTGTGGCGATTACGGCGAGGCCGCTGGCGGCCAGAGCAGTCGGTTTCATCAGTGGGCCTCGCACGCTGTGATGATCACCATCAGTGGAATGACGCGGGCGGGGGGAATGGCGTACCCGCCGTCGCGCTTGGTCACCCAACCCGCGGCGTGTAGCGCGCCCAGGTGGTGGTAGGCCGTACCCGTGGAGGAGACGATGCCTTCCGACACGAGCTCGGCAACAGTGGCGGGAGCTCCCAAAAGGCGGCGCAGGATCTCTCCGCGCTGCGGGTGGGCGAGTGCGGACAGGCGCGAGATCTCGTCCTCCCAGGGGCTGTCCGTAACCCAGTGGGTGGGACGGGACCACTCGTATTCGTAGTGGCCGATGCCGGTGTCGACGGCCCCGCCGAACGTGACGGCGCCGTCGATGAGGTCGTCGTTGTCTTTGATCGCCTCGATGAGGGCGAAGGCGGGGGGCTGTTGTTGTGAGGGCGTGAAATGGTCTTCGAGCTGCGCGACGCGCCGCTCGAGGGCGGCGACGCGGTCAATGTCTATGTTCATGATTCTAGAATAACAGAAATATAGAAGCGAAGGCTCCCAACGAACTCTGCGGCCCGATAGCGCATTGAGGTCTTCGCGGTTCGTCCCCAATACACGCGGTACGATCAGCCCATGGTTGGTGGAACGGGAAAGCGGGGTCCGAGGGGCGATATCTCCGCCGAGAAGATCCTTCTGGCCGCAGAGGAACTTCTCGCCAGCCACGGGCCCGGAGCGCTGACGCAGCGCCGCATCGCGAAACAGGCCGGGGTCAGTCCCACAGCCCTCTACACCTATGCCGCCGACCTGGAGGAGATTCGGATTGTGCTAGGCGACAGGTTCCTCGGAGCAATCGATACAGGGCTGTTGCTTATCGACGATCCCGAAACCGCGCTTGCGACCTTCCTCCAGCACGTGCAGAAGCTCTTCACCGATAACCCCGGTCACGCCCAGCTTCTCGCGCAACAGCGCATCGCGGGACCCAACGCCCTGAAACTCAACGAAACACTGCTGACGTTTTTCCAGGTTGCGGTGGGGCACAGCGCCGAGGCCGCGGCCGGCATCACCGGTGTGCTCACCGAGTGGGTCTACGGGCATGCCCTCATTGCCGCCGGCAACGGTGTCACCCCCGGTTTCGCCCGCGCCCTCGGACGGCAGGAGATGTCGCGATACCCCCTGACGGCAGCGATGATCGGTCAGGCTGGCCCCGGCCTTGATTTCCGGGCCGGAGATGAGACTGCCCGCGCCCTCATGGCGCGGGCGTTGACGTCCCCACCGACCGGCGGCCGGGGGTGAGCGCAGCAGCCGCCAGCACGAGAGCTGTGAAGGTGATGCCCGCGACTACCCAATGGTCGGCGGCGCTGGGGCCGGCGGGCAGGTTGATCAGATTCAAAGTGGACAGGGGCAGAGCGTGCGCGAAGGTAGCCGGCCATGGAGAATCGAAACGGTGGGCTGTCGCGCTGAGCAGCAAACCGAGCGCGAAGAGCGTAAGCGTCGAGGTCAGCGCAGCATCCAGCGGCAGGACGCCTTGGTAGACCATGGTCCCGTGGAGCGGGAGATGGAAAATCACCCACAGTCCCGAGATTACGGCCGAGGAGCGCCTAACACCGGTATCGCCCAGGCATGTGTGAAGGAACCCGCGCCATGCCACCTCCTCGCCGAGAGTGCTCAGTGAGAACAGCAGTGTCGCCGGGGCAATGAATGCCAGCGCCCGCAGATAGAAGCTGGCCGAATGGGGCTCGCCAACTCCAGCAGCAAGCGCGATGGCTGACGCGATGGCGTAGGTGCCCAGCAGCACACCCACGGCGACCAGGCTGCCGATGACGGCTCTGCGCCAGGGGGTGCAAAGCCGAAACCAGCCCAGCACGTCGCGCTGGCGATACGCCACGATCACTGTTGCAGCCACAATGGCGGGAATCCACCTGGCGACGATGACGAACCAATTTGGGATAACGACGTCGAGCATGAGGAAAGCCCCGCACACTGCCGTGATGGCCAGCACGACGGCAACGGAAAACGTCAGTGCCATCGACCGGCGGAGTTTATTTGAGCGCTGCACAAATTGGAGCATACACGGCCGGAGGTCGAGTGGCAGTGGAATACTTAGCGCAGCATCGCGCCGATGATGTGTCCCAGGTCCCTGATTTGCGTGACCTCGGAGGCGAGGAAGTCGGGGCCACCAACGCGTCCGACGACGAGCACCAGGTCCGTGCCGGCCAGGGGCGTGATCGCCAGTGTGGTGTCCAGTAGCCACCACGCCTCAGGTACCCAGGTGTCGGAGTCGCGCTGCAAGATCCGCGCCGTGGTGACGTCGACGAGCGTGGGCTTGGAACCGTCGTCACCCGGCGCCGCCTGGGAGGCCGCGACGCGCTCCAACCCCTCGGACGTGTCGCGCAGCACCACCGCCCACGACGACGTCATGGCCTGCGGCATCACGCTGACGAGCTCCTGCGCCGCGGCGGTGACGTCGCCCGTGGTGTCGGCGATGCGGGCGAGCATCTGGATCTGACCGCGGCGATCCACCGTGCCCGTGAACGGGCGAATCGAGTCGACCTCCGCGCCCTCGATGGAGCTGGCTGCGGTGATGAGGGCGTCGACAAGCGTGCCCGTAGGCAGCTCGACGACGATGTCATCGGTGACTACCCCCGCGCGATCCATCTGAACGATGTCCACGGAGCGAATGTCGGCATCGATCATGCCGAAAGCCTCGGCGAGCTCGCCGAGGCTTCCCGGGACGTCCGGCAGGTGGACGCGGATGAGGTAAGACATAACACAAGTTATATCACCGCGCCCAAACACCGCCCCCAACCGGAGTGTCTGGGCCGTGACGTAAGATGAGGTCGTTTTCATCTCCAAGGTTAGGAAAGACATTGTCCGAAATTTCCAGAGACGAGGTCTCGCGCATCGCGCGTCTCGCCCGCATCGCGCTCAGCGATGAGGAGCTCGACCAGATCGCGCCGCAGCTCGACCACATCGTCGACGCAGTGTCCAAGGTGCGCCAAGTCGATACCGAAGGTGTGACGCCGATGAGCCACCCGCACTCCATCGACGCCGGGATGCGAAAGGACGTGGAAAAGCGGACCCTGACCCAAAAGCAGGCGCTTGACCAGGCCCCCGCTGTGGAGGAAGAGCGCTTCGTGGTGCCGCAGATTCTGGGAGAAGGGGACTAGACATGACTAACTACGTAATTCCCTCCGAGGGGCTCATCGCCCTGCCCGCGCACGAGCTCGCCGCCAAGATCCAGTCCGGTGAGGTGACCTCGCGCGAAGTCACGCAGGCGTTCTTGGACCGCATCGCCGAGACCGACGCCGAGCTGGGCGCGTTCCTCCACGTCAGCGCAGACGCCGCGCTCGCCGTCGCCGATGCCGTCGACGCGCAGGTCGCGGCCGGTCAGGCCCCGGCCTCCGCGCTCGCCGGTGTGCCGTTGGCGCTGAAAGACCTGCTGGTGACCACCGATGCGCCGACCACCGCGGCGTCGAAGCTGCTGGAAGGCTACATCAGCCCCTACGACGCGACCGTGGTGACCAAGCTGCGCGACGCCGGCATCCCGATTATCGGCAAGACCAACCTGGACGAGTTTGCGATGGGCTCCTCCGGCGAGAACTCCGCGTACTACCCGACGAAGAACCCGCACGACATCACCCGCGTGCCCGGCGGCTCCGGCTCCGGCACGGCGGCCGCGCTCGCGGCCGGGCAGGCGCCACTCGGCATTGGCACCGACACCGGCGGGTCGATCCGCCAGCCCGCGTCCCTGACCGGCACCGTCGGCGCGAAGCCGACCTACGGCGGGGTGTCGCGCTACGGCGTGATCGCCAACGCCTCCTCGCTCGACCAGGTCGGCCCCTGCGCGAACAACGTGCTTGACACGGCTCTGCTCCACGAGATCATCGCCGGCCACGACGAGTTCGACGCCACCTCCGTCGACAGCGCCGTCCCGCCCGTGGTCGCCGCGGCGCGCGAGGGAGCTTCCGGCGATCTGCGCGGGGTCAGAATCGGCCGCGTCAAGCAGTTCGCCCGCCCCGGCACCCAGGACGGCGTCAACGAGGTCATCGACGCCGCGTTCGCCCAGCTTGAAAACCAGGGTGCCGAGATCGTCGAGGTCGACTGCCCGAACTTCGACAACGTCATGGGCGCCTACTACCTCATCCAGACCTCAGAGGTGTCGTCGAACCTCGCGCGCTTCGACGGCATGCGCTACGGCCAGCGCCGCGGTGACGACGGCTCTCGCTCGGCCGAGGAGGTCATGGCGCTGACCCGCGGCGAGGGCTTCGGCGGCGAGGTCAAGCGCCGCATCATCCTGGGCACCTACGCTTTGTCCGTTGGCTACTACGACGCCTACTACCTGCAGGCGCAGCGCGTGCGCACCCTCATCGCGCGCGACTTCACCCGCGCCTTCGAAAGCGTCGATGTCATCGCCGGTCCTTCCGTGCCCACCACGGCGTTCAAGCTCGGTGACAAGGTTGACGACCCGCTCGCGATGTACAACTTCGACCTGTTCACGCTGCCGCTCAACCTCGCCGGCCTGCCCGGCATGTCCGTGCCCGCGGGCACCGCCGCGGATACGAACCTGCCCGTCGGCCTGCAGATCATCGCCCCGGCCTTCGAGGACGACAAGATGTATCGCGTCGGTGCAGCCTTTGAAGCCGGACGCCGCTAGCGCACCGGTCTCAGCGCTCGCGGCGCTTGCCACGGGCTACTTCCTGATCATGGTCGATCAGGGGATCATGCCCGTACTCACACCGCACCTGCCCTTCGGCGTCGGCGCGGCGGTGTGGCTGACCAGCGTCTACCTCATCTGCACCGTGGTGCCCATGCCGGTTGCGGGCCGCCTCGGCGACCGCTTCGGTCAACGCCGCATCTTCATCGCCGGCATCGCGCTCTACCTCGGCGCGCTGTTGCTCGCCGCCGCGTCGTGGTCCCTGGCCTCGCTCGTCGCGGCCCGCGCGCTCCAAGGCCTCGGCTGCGCGGCATTTTTGCCCCAAGCCTTCGGCATGATTAACCGGTTCGTGCCTAACGACCGGCGCGGCAGAGTCTTCGCGGTGTGGGGCGTCGTCGGCTCCGTCGGCTCACTGCTCGGACCCATCCTCGGTGGCATCCTCGTCGGCGCCGGCTGGCGCACAGCCTTCGCCGCCCAGGCCGCAATCGCGCTGGTCGGCCTCGTCTTGGCGCTTAAGTTTCTGCCCCAGCTGCCGGTCTCGCCCGCGCGTATCGACGCCCTGTCCACCGCCCTCTCCCTCGCCGGACTCGGCGCACTGGTCTACGGCATCCAGTTCCTGGCCTGGGCCCCGGCGTTCATTGGCGCGGCCCTGCTCGCAGTGTTCTTAGCTATCCAGGCGCGCGGGGGAGACGACGCGCTGGTGCCGGTGCGACTGTTTTCGGACGGCAACTTCGCGGCGGGCACGTTCGGCATTGCCACGATGGGTTTCGCCGTGGCTTCGATGTTCATCCCTGTGATGTATTGGCTGCAGGGCGTGGCCGGGGTGGCGTCGACAAGCGCTGGCCTGCTCACGGCGCCGATGTCGCTGCTCGCGATGGCGCTGACGCCGTATGCCGGCGAGCTCAGTGATCGGGTGAGCCCGCGCGTGCTGTCGGCGGTGGGGTTCGGGTTTATGGCCGCGGGTTTGGGGCTCGCGTGGTGGGTGATGCACACGGGCGCGCCTGCGCTGCTCTTCGCCGCGGTGACGTCGCTGCTCGGCGTGGGCAGCGCGTTTGTGTGGGCGCCGAACGCGACAACCACCATGCGGTTCGTGCCCGATCAGGCGGCAGGTGCCGCATCGGGGCTGTACAACACTGTGCGCCAGGTCGGGTCCGTGCTGGGCGTGGCGCTGGTGGGGGCAGTGCTCGCCGGCGGCGATGTTTCCTCTACCGCGGCCCCCGCGATCGCGCTGCCGCTGACGGCTATGCTGTTGGGGCTTGTCAGCACGGCATTCCTGCGCAGGGACGTGACCGCCAAAACCCGCTAGGGTATACACCATGCGACTTGCCACACTCACATCAGGTGGAGACTGCCCGGGGCTCAACGCGGTGATCCGCGGAATTGTCCGTACCGCCAGCTCTCAGTACGGCTCCACCGTGGTCGGGTACCTAGATGGTTGGGTCGGCCTCATCGAGGACCGCCGGATCGACCTTTACGACGACGCGTTCATCGACTCGATCCTGCTGCGTGGCGGTACGATCCTGGGCACTGGCCGCCTCCACCCGGACAAGTTCAAGGCGGGACTGGACACGATCAAGCGCAATCTTGACGACGCCGGCGTCGACGCCCTGATCGCCATCGGCGGGGAGGGCACCCTCAAGGGCGCGAAGTGGCTATCCGACAACGGCATCCCGGTCGTCGGCGTGCCCAAGACCATTGACAATGACGTCGCGGCGACCGACTACACCTTTGGCTTCGATACCGCAGTCAGCGTGGCCACTGACGCCATAGACCGCCTGCACACCACCGCGGAGTCGCACAACCGCATTCTCATCGTCGAGGTTATGGGCCGCCACGTCGGGTGGATCGCGCTGCACGCAGGCATGGCCGGCGGGGCGCACTACACCGTGATCCCGGAGCAGCCCTTCGACATCGCGGAGATTTGCAAGGCGATGGAGCGGCGATTCCAGATGGGGGAGAAGTACGGCATCATCGTCGTCGCCGAGGGCGCGGTGCCCAAGGAGGGCACGATGGACGCGGGCCTGGGCGAGGAGGACGAGTTCGGCCACAAAACGTTCAACGGCATGGGCCAGATCATTGCCGACGAGATCAAATCGCGCTTGGGCTACGACGTTCGCACCACCGTCCTTGGGCACATCCAGCGCGGCGGCACGCCAACCGCCTACGACCGCGTGCTGGCCACACGTTACGGCGTCAACGCCGCGCGCGCTGTTCACGAGGGCAAATTTGACACCTGCGTCGCGCTGCACGGCGAGAACATTGAGCTGGTGCCGCTCGAAAGCGCGGTGGCGCACCTGAAGCAGGTGCCGGAGGGCCGCTACCGTACGGCCCAGACCATGTTTGGGTAGTTCCAGCTGTTGGGACTAGCATCCCATGTCATGGACAGCTCACAGGATCTCCGCGCCGATCGCTCCGTCTACATCGCTGCGCTCGGCTTCCCGCTGCTCGTCATCGCGGGCGGCGCGCTCGGCTACTTCGCCCCGACGGTGATCGAGCCGATCTCTGGGTGGACAACCTGGCTGCTCGGCATCGTCATGTTCGGCATGGGCCTGACCCTGCGCCCGGTTGACTTCACCCTCGTCGCGCGCCGCCCCTTGCCCGTGCTGATCGGCGTAATCGCGCAGTTCGTCATCATGCCCGCGCTCGCGGTGGCTGTGACCTTCCTGCTCGGCCTGCCGAAGGAGATCGCGGCGGGCGTGATTCTGGTCGGCTGTGCGCCCGGCGGCACCTCATCGAACGTCGTTAGCTATCTTGCGCGTGGCGACGTCGCCCTGTCCGTTACCATGACCTCGGTGTCGACGCTGCTGGCCCCGCTGATCACCCCCGTGCTGACCCTGTGGCTGGCCGGGCAGTACATGCCGGTCAGCGCCTCATCGATGGCGCTGTCCATTCTGAAGATGGTGTTCGTGCCCGTCGTTCTGGGCTTGGTGCTGCGGACCGTGGCTCCGAAGGTGGTGGAGGCGATCCTGCCGGTGCTGCCGTGGATCTCCGTCGTTGCAATTTCGACGATTGTGGCGATCGTGGTCTTCGGCTCCCGCGACAAGATCGTCGAGGCGGGCCTGATCGTGCTCGCGGCCGTGGTGATTCACAATATGGCCGGGCTGGTGCTGGGCTACCTTACCGGCAAGCTCACCCGCCAACCCGAACCCGTCAGCCGCACCATGGCCATCGAGGTGGGGATGCAGAACTCCGGTCTCGCCGCCACCTTGGCCGCGACTTACCTCAGCCCGCTCGCGGCGCTGCCCGGGGCGGTGTTCTCGGTGTGGCACAACCTTTCCGGCGCCATCGCCGTGCTCATCGCACGCCGCGCGGACGAGCGCGCCGCACGTAAACTTTAAAAGCATGACCTCGACACCGAACCCGCGCGAGGCGGTGACCATGCACAACCGCTTCATCAGCTTGGAAGCGCTCTCTGCCGCCCACGCCGCAGACCTGCGCGCCGCCGTGGGGGACTTGGGCACAACCTGGTACGTCGATCACGTCCCTGCGCCCGACGGGGTGGATGCGCAGATCGAGTTCCTTACCGGCAGCGACAACTACGTGCCGTGGGCAGTGCTTCGCGACGGCCACGCCATCGGCGTGACCTGCTTCTACAACATCGACCAGCGCAACCGGCACTGCGAGCTCGGCTACACCTGGATCTCCCGGGACGCGCAGGGCGGCTTGGTCAACCCCGCGCTCAAGCTGCTGGTTCTCACCCGCGTCTTTGAAGAGCTCGGTTTCATGCGCGCGGAGTTTCGCTGCCACTCGATGAACATCCAGTCGCGGCGCTCGCTGGAAAAGCTCGGAGCCAAGCACGAGGGCACTTTGCGACGCCACCGAGTAATGAACAACGGCACCGTGCGCGACTCGTGCATCTACTCCATCCTCGACTACGAGTGGCCAGCGGTGAAGTGCGGGCTGGAGGCGCGGCTGTCGCGGGGGTGACGCCCGTGTGTCCTTTTCGGGTCAGCATTGCGGACTTAGGTTAACGTGCGGTGAACTGGGTTTGGGGTCGTGGTCTGCCCGGGGGACGTGTCTCGGTATGTCCCTTTCGAGTCCGCATTGCGGACTCTGGTTAACGTGCGATGAACGCCAGTGCCCAGCCCCGATCCATGTCCACACTGCGAAGCAGCCGGTTTCTCCCCTTCGAGTCTGCACTGCGGACTCTGGTTAACACGCGGTGAACGTCGCTCGGATCGGGGCTCACCCCGCGAAGTCGTCCGCCTCTCCCTCCCGAGTCCGCACTGCGGACTTTGGTAAACGTGCGGTGAACGGCGCTCGAGGCCCTTGTCCGCCTTGCGGAGTAGCCTCACCCACCGGTCAGCCTCTCCCTTTCGACTCCACATTGCGGACTCCGGTTAACGAGCGATTAACGTGTCCACCGCCGCCATGGAAACCAACCCGCGGCTGCAAAGACTAAAACCCCCGACCATCAAAGACGCCGCGCCACCGCACCCCACCTACGCCCTCCATTGCCGTCGCGCTGAGCGCGGCGAACTAGACTGTCACCCATGACTGCCTACGACCTGATGGATTTTGACGACGTCCTGGAGAAGTACGACCCCGTGATGGGTTTGGAGGTGCACGTCGAGCTGGCGACGGAGACGAAAATGTTCTCCACCTCGTCCGCGCATTTCGGGGCGGCGCCGAATAGCAATATCGACCCGGTCTCGCTCGGCCTGCCGGGTGCGCTGCCCGTCGTCAACGCCAAGGGCGTGGAGTGGGCCATCAAGATCGGCCTGGCGCTGAACTGCACGATCGCCGAGAGTTCGCGGTTCGCGCGAAAGAACTACTTCTACCCGGATCAGCCGAAGAACTACCAGATCTCGCAGTATGACGAGCCCATCGCCTACGACGGCTACCTCGATGTGCTGCTTGACGACGGCACCGAGTGGCGCGTCGAGATCGAGCGCGCGCATATGGAGGAAGACACCGGCAAGCTCACCCACCTCGGGTCGGCTTCCGGCCGCATCACGGGTGCCACCGCCTCGCTGGTCGACTGCAACCGCGCGGGAATCCCGCTGATCGAGATCGTGACCAAGCCGATCATCGGCGCCAGCGAGCGCGCCCCCGAGGTAGCCAAGGCCTACGTAAGCGCACTGCGCGAGTTGGTCAAGGCCCTCGGCGTGTCCGACGCGCGCATGGATCAGGGCTCCATGCGTTGCGACGCCAACGTGTCGCTGCGGCCCATCGGCCAGGAGAAGTTCGGCACCCGCACCGAGACGAAGAACATCAACTCCCTGAAGTCGGTTGAGCAGGCAGTGCGCTTTGAGATGCAGCGCCAGGCCCACGTGCTCGACAGCGGTGGGGAGATTGTCCAGGAAACGCGCCACTACCAGGAGAAGGACGGCTCCACCTCCAAGGGCCGCCCCAAGGAAGAGGCCTCCGACTACCGCTACTTCAATGATCCCGACCTGCCCCCGGTGATCGCCAAGCCGGAGTGGGTCGACGAGATCCGCGCGACTCTGCCGGAGCTGCCGTGGGTGCGACGCGCTCGCATCCAGGAGGAGTGGCAGCTGCCGGAGAAGGAGTTCCGCGACCTCGTCAACGCCGGCGCGCTGGACCTGGTCGTCGATACCGTCGAGGCGGGAACCACCCCCGACGAAGCGCGCGCGTGGTGGGTGTCCTACATCATGGCCAAGGCCAACGAGCAGGGTAAAGACCTTGACACGATTGGCGTGAGCCCGGCCGACGTTGCCCGCGTCGTTGCGCTGGTGAAGGAAGGCAAGCTGACCACGAAGCTTGCGCGCCAGGCCATCGACGGCGTGATTGCGGGCGAGGGCAGCGTTGATGAGGTCGTCGAGAAGCGAGGGCTAGAAGTTGTTCGCGACGATTCCGCGATCGAGAAGGCCGTCGACGAGGCGCTGGCGGCCAACCCCGACATCGTGGAAAAGTACCGCGCCGGCAACAAGAAGGTTACCGGCGCGATCGTGGGTGCCGTGATGAAGGCGACCCAGGGCAAGGCGGATCCGGGCCAGGTTAACCGGCTGATCGCCCAGAAGCTGGGCTAGTCGCCCTGCCCGGCCTTATCGGCCGGGCGCACGGCGGGGAAGCTGCCGGTCTTGTACACCTCGTCGTAGGCCCTCCAATCGATGGGGGCGTCGGTGGTCGGCTCGGGCGCGCCTTCGTATTCCTTGGACTCAGGGTCAAGGGTGGGGGTCTCCTCCAGCGAGAACTCACTCGCAGGATCGGCATCCAGAGTTGCCGCGACCTCTTCCTGCACCGACTGCCACAGCGTGTTCTCCTCAACGTGCGACTGAGCGGCGAGCTCTTCCACCTCCGCGCGCTGGTTGTCAGTGAGGTCGCGCTCGGTCGGGTCCAGCGCCTTCTCTGTTAGGGCGGCGAGGCGCTCGCGGCGCTGCGTTTCGTTCTTGATTAGCGTGCGGTCCCTGAACCACACGAAGACCATCACCGCGATAAGCACCATGCCGAGGTAGCCCAAGATGGGGTAGACCCAGCCGAGCAGGTCCGCGAAGCCGATGAAGGACAGGGCGAAGCCGATCAGCACCACGGCGAAGTAGATCGGGCGGAAGCGGCTGTGGTTCGTGGCGGACATCCGTCGCGCCATGGCGTAGAACATGCCGACGGCGGTGTTGTAAATCATCAGGTAGATCACCAGCGCGACCACCACGCCGACGGCCGGGTGCATGTTGTCAAACACCATCAGCAGTGGCAGGTCTGCACCGAAGACGTCCTCAATGTTGGCGAAGATGATAAACGCCAAGATCACCTGCAGCGTGGAAAAAATGATGCCACCAATCAGTCCGCCGATGCCCGCCTCGCGCGGGTTGAGCTGCGAGCCCGCAATGACCAGGATCATGGAGACCGCGACGATGGTGCACATGGCGGCGTAGTTCAGAGCGGACAGCAGCCAGTTGTTGCCCACACCCGAGGCGGGTGCGTTCTGCATCGCGAGCTCGTTGATCGCGGAGAAGTTATCGGGCATGTTGAGGATGGTCACAACCAGCGCGCCGAGAACGGCGAGGATGAGAAACGGCGTGATCGACGAGATCACGTTGGTCAACCGGTCGATGTCGAGGAACCCGGAGGCGAGGAGCGCAACGGTCATGATTGCCGCGCCGGCCCACGTCGGAAAGCCAAACTGCTGCTCCAGGTTGGAGCCCGCGCCCGCGACCATGACGAAGCCGATGGCGAACAGGGTGATCATCGTGGAGACATCCATGAACCGCGCGACCACGGGGTGGGAGACCGACTTGAACACGGCGCTGTGGTCGTCGGCCAGGAAGTAAGAGCCGAGCTGGAAGAGTGTCGTACCCACAAGCACGATGACCAAGCCGGCCACGATCGTGCCGACGATTCCCCAGTAGCCGAACGCGAGGAAATACTGGATTGTTTCCTGTCCGGACGCAAATCCCGCGCCAACGAGGAGGCCGACGAACGCGAGCGCGACCTTGACTGCTCTTCTCATGAAGTTTCAAAACCTGCTTTATGAATTAAAAGGGGCACATTACAACCCGTATATGCTAGCCAAGGCCCCGGACAGCTGCTCGCGAAGCGCTAGAGCTGGAAGGGCTCCGGGTTTTTGACTTCCTCGCCCTCGCGCACCGGGCGGGGCGCGGTAACCCCCTCGGCGTAGGGGGAGCCGCCAAAGCGGTTGCGGTCGTGCTGCTCCACCAGCCAGCCGAGCTCGGGGCCGAGCGGGACCACGCCGGTGGGGTTCACCTCGGCGTGCGTGATGTAGTAATGCTGCTTGATCTCGGTGAAGTCGGTGGTGTCTCCGAACCCGGGAAGCTGGAACAACTCCTGGAGGTAGCCGCGCAGGTTGGGCATCTCCGCGATCTTGGTGCGCGACGCCTTGAAGTGGCCGTAGTAGACGGGGTCGAAGCGCACGAGGGTGGGGTAGAGGTAGATGTCAGCCAGCGTGATCTGGTTGCCCACGAGGTAGCGCTGCTGGCCTAAGCGTTCTTCCAGCCAGTCCATGTTCTCCCACAGCTCGTAGTAGGCCTCCTCGTAGGCGTCTTGCGAGGCCGCGAACCCGCAGCGGTAGACGTCGTTGTTGACGTACTTATATACCCGGTTGGACACCTGGTCGGTCTCCTCGCGCAGCGCTTCCGGGTAGAGGTCGGGCGTGCCCTCGCGGTGGAACTCTGTCCACTCGTTGTTGAAGTCGACGGGGATCTGCTTAAACCAGTTGGTAACCACCTTGTTCGTGCCAACCTCCACGATGGCGGGCACGGTGATGCCCTTGGGGTAGTCGGGAAAGCGGTTCTCGTAGGCCTCCTTGAGCTTGTGCAGGCCCGTGACCGGGTCCTTCTCGCCCGGGTCGACATCGAAAACCCACGAGTCCGCGTCGTGGGTCGGCCCGGCCAGCCCGAGCGAGATGGCGTCTTCAAGCCCGAGCAGGCGGCGCGCGATGATCGTGCGGTGGGCCCAGGGGCAGGCTCGCGCGGCCATGAGGCGGTAGCGGCCGGATTCGACGGGCCAGAGCTCGCCCTTTCCGGTATGCTGCTTATCGACGTCCGCGACAATGCGGTCCTCGATATAGGTCGTGTCGCGCTCGAAGGCGCCGTCGGTCGAGGCGTTCTGGGGTGCGTTTTTCCACTGTGACTTATCCATAAACCCAGTCTCCCCGAAATAAAGTGATTGATCAACAAAACTTGACGGGGGCGCGCCGATTCCGCTTCGGCGCAAACCACACCCTCTGGCCTAGGTTTTTAACTTATGACGAACAACAACTTCCACGACGTCACGCCCGACGACTTCAATGGTTTCGAAGACGTCCCCACCTACGCCGAAGGCGGCTCCACCTCGCGGATCCGCCCAGCCAACACCAGCGACATCTACCAGCGCACCGGCAAGGCAGCACCGACGGAGGTGTTCCCCTCATCCATAAGCCAGCCGACCGAGATGATCGAGCCGGACTACGCGGCAATGCCCGCGCCCGTCGCGGAGCCCGCCTACATTGAGCCGGCCTACGTCGAAGAACCCGTCGCCACCGCGGTCGACGCACGCCGCGGCACAATCGACCTCGGGCTTCTGCTCCTGCGTTTTGTACTCGGCGGCTACCTGATCTTCTCCGCCATCCAGACGTTCTTCCAGCTCGGCGCCTCCCAGGGCATCGCTGGCCTGGAAGCGCAGTTCGGCGCCTACGCCTACGGCAACGCGCTTGCCGTCATCGTTCCTACCCTGGAGCTCGCCGCGGGCGTGTTCATCGTTCTAGGCCTGCTCAGCCCCGTCGCCTCGATGGTGGCGATCGCCGTCACCGGCTTCATGGCCGCCCACACCGCGGCCAACACCGGGACGGGGTTCAACCCCGTAGCGTGGGGAGCTGACGTGTGGCTCGCCGTGATCCTGCTCGGCGTCGCCCTCGCGCACCAGTTCACCGGGCCCGGCTTCTACGCTGTGGACTCAGGACGCGGCTGGGCGCGCCGCCCGCTCGCCTCGTCCTGGATTTTCGCCGCTCTCGGCATCGCCGCCGCCGCGCTGATGTGGTGGTTCGGCACCGGCATCAACCCGTTCGCCTAGCTCAGGCACACCGCGTAGCGCCGCCGCCCACGCGGCCAGCAGCGCTATGCCGAGCCAGACGTAGTCGGAGACCAGGATTTTCGCCCACAGGGGCAGCTCGTGTACCGCGATTGCGTCGCCGAACCACCACTTCGGCGGCACCCCGATGACGGTGACCGTGAACACCGCCACCACGGCGGTGAGGAACACGGGCCACTTCAAAACGGTGGCGCAGCGCCACCACGCCACGGGCAAAATCAACGCCAGCCAGACCCAGTGGTGCGACCACGACACCGGCGAGATCAGCAGCATGATCACGGCGTTGGCCAGGGCGGCGTCGATAAGCATGCCGCGGCGAATGAGCGTGACCATGAGCCACCCGCCGAGCACGACCGTGGCCACGCTCAGGCCCGCCCAGATTAGGTTGGATGACAACCCGTGCGCGGCGAGCGATTCTCCGCTGGGGTAGAAGCGCATCACCATACCCTTGAGTGAGCTGTTGGACTGATACGTCGTATCCACTCCGAATTCCGAGGTCGTGCCCATGCTCAGCAGGGTCGCACCGAAGAACTCGCGTGTCGCGTCCCAGCGCACGAGGGCGGCGACCACCGTGGCAATCAGGCCCGAGGCGCCGGCGACGAGGATCGCGCGCACATCGCGGCGCAGGAGGAAGAACAGCAGCATGGCCAGCGGCGTGATCTTGATCGCCGCGGCGATGCCAATCAGCGAGCCCTGCGGCAGCCAGCGCTTGCGCGGCACCACGTCGAGCACGACGAGCGTCATGATGACCACGTTGATCTGGGCGTACATGGCGTTTAAGCGCATAGGTTCGATGCACACGCCGAACGCCCAGGCCACGGCAACCAGCGCGATGAACTGGCGGGTGCCAAGGCGGCCGCGGGTGACTGCGCAAAGCACAAAGTACACGCAAAGCAGCAGGGCAGCCGCGGAAATCGCGATGACGACGTTGCCCAAGGCGTCGTCGGAAAGCCAGCTGACCGTCGCCAGCGGGGTGAGCACGAGCGCGCCGAACGGCGGGTAAATGAACGGCAGCGCCACGTCGGCGGCGTACATCGGCTCGGAGTACACCGGACGGCCCTCGAGGAAGGCGCGGGCGCCCTCCCGGTAGATGATCACGTCGACCGGAAAATCGGTCGCTCGCATCAGGATGACCGTCGCCGCGACGCTGACCACCGCGGCGAGGGCCGTGACAAAAGTGAGCAGGTGGGATTTCACCCAGGCTAGCCTAGTCCACCTGTCGGACAGCGCCCTTGTCGGCGGAGGTTGCCATCTTGGCGTAGGCGCGCAGCGCCTTGGTCACCTCGCGGGTGCGGTTCGGCGTCCACGGGCGCTCGGACGCCTCCATCATCGAGCGGCGCTCGGCGATGACCTCCTCATCGACGTCCAGACGGATCTCGCGGTTGGACACCGAGATGCTGATGGTGTCGCCGTTTTCCACAAGGCCGATCAAGCCACCGTGCGCGGCCTCCGGGGAGATGTGCCCGATGGACAGCCCCGAGGTGCCGCCAGAGAAGCGACCGTCCGTGATCAGGGCGCACTTCGTGCCCAGACCCGCGCCCTTGAGGAAGGACGTCGGGTGCAGCATCTCCTGCATGCCCGGACCACCCGCGGGGCCCTCGTAACGGATGACGATGACCTCGCCCTCCTGGACCTCGCGGTTGAGGATGACGGAGACCGCCTGCTCCTGGGAATCGAGAACGCGGGCGGGGCCACTGAACTCCCACAGGCCCTCCTCGACGCCCGCGGTCTTTAGGATCGCACCGTCGGGGGCGATGTTGCCGCGCAGGACGACGAGGCCGCCGTCGGAGGTGAAGCTGTGCTCGACGTCGTGGATCACGCCATTGGCGGAGTCCGTGTCCAGCGACTCCCAGCGCGCAGACTGCGAAAACGCCTCGGTGGTGCGCTTGCCGCCGGGCGCGGCGTGGTAGAGCTCGATGGCCTCGGGCAGGGGGGACTCGGCGCGGATGTCCCAGTCCGCTAGCCACTTGTCCAGCGAGGGGTAGGCCACGGTGTGAACATTCTTGTTCAGCAGCCCGGCCCGGTTGAGCTCGCCGAGGATCGCGGGGATGCCGCCGGCGCGGTGAACGTCCTCGACGTGCGCCTCGCCGTTCGGGGCGACTTTGGACAAGCAGGGGATTGAGTGGGAGAGCTCGTCGATGTCGTGGAGGCTGAAGTCCACCTCGCCCTCCTGGGCGGCGGCGAGGATGTGCAAGATGGTGTTTGTCGAGCCGCCCATAGCCATGTCCAGCGCCATCGCGTTGCGGAACGCGTCGACGGTGGCAACCGAGCGCGGCAGGACCGACTCGTCGCCCTCGCCGTAGTAGCGGTCGCACAGCTTCACAATGGCCTCGCCGGCCTTCTCAAACAGGGCGCGGCGCGCCGTGTGGGTGGCCAGCGTGGTGCCATTGCCCGGCAGAGACAAACCGAGGGCCTCGGTGAGGCAGTTCATCGAGTTCGCGGTGAACATGCCGGAGCACGAACCACAGGTCGGACAGGCCGCGTTGGCGATCGACTCGAGCTCGGAGTCGGAGACGGCGTCGTTGGCGGACAGGGAGATCGCGTCGATCAGGTCGGACTTCGGCTTGGTCACGCCGCCGACCGAGAACGCCTTGCCGGCCTCCATCGGCCCGCCGGAGACGAACACGGCCGGGATGTTTAAGCGCATCGCGGCGTTGAGCATGCCGGGGGTGATCTTGTCGCAGTTGGAGATACACACCATCGCGTCGACGGTGTGGGCGTTGATCATGTACTCGACGGAGTCGGAGATGATCTCGCGCGAGGGCAGGGAGTACAGCATGCCGGAGTGGCCCATCGCGATGCCGTCGTCGACCGCGATGGTGTTGAACTCCTTAGGCACGCCACCGGCAGCGCGGACGGCCTCGGCGACGATGTCACCGACGTTTTTCAGGTGAACGTGGCCGGGGACGAACTGGGTGTAGGAGTTAACGATGGCCACGATCGGCTTGCCGAATTCCTTCTCGCCGGTGCCGGTCGCGCGCCACAGCGCGCGTGCTCCGGCGGCCTGCCGGCCGACGGTGGTAACTCGTGAGCGTAAGGGGATCACAGCTTTTTACTCCTTTGTGGTGTCGGGCCGGGGGCCCGGTGTGGTCGGGTGATCGCGCAGGTACTCGTCATACTCCTCGCGGCTGAGAAGTACCTTGCGGCCTTCGCGGTCGATGACCTCGTACTTGCCGTCGGCGGCCTCCGCGGAGGCGGTGATGACATCCTGGATGCGACCCCCGGAAGCCAGAGCAAGCTCGGGTATAGAGTTAAACGTTACACCGGGCATCGGATATTCCTTGCCGCTCGTTGTGGTGGCCAGCGCCCTGGCGCCCTTGAACGCGATACCGGATAGGTCCTCCCACGCGATCGTGGCGTTGGGGCGCACCGGGTACTTCACCGCGATGCCCGAGCCGTCCACCTTCGTCGCGGATCCAAAGACCCAGACGAGGTACGCGGCCGGGATGATCAGCAGCCAGCCGAGAATCAGCGGGGCCCAGGCAATCCCGATCAGCGCAATGCCCGTCATCAGCGCGATGGCGAGCACGTGTTCTCGGGAGGGGCGGAAAACCTGGGGCGAATCAGTCATGGGTACATGCTAGCCAAGTGGGTTTCCGGCCTCGGCAGGGGGAGCTTCGCTAATCGACGCCCCTTCCGTCACGCCCGGGGCTGGCGGCTGCGTGGGCTCGCCCTGGGTACTGGTTTCTGCGGGCGACGGAGTCGGAGTCCGAGGCGCCGTCGGCTGTGCCGTGCTGGGTGCCGGAGCCGGCGACTGTGTCGGCGTCTGGGTCGGCGCGGGGGCGGGCGCCCGGGTCGGCGAGTCCTCGACCGGATCCTCGGTCTCGGAGGTGGGGGTTTCCGGCGGCGGTGCGAGCCAGCCGCTGCCGGTGTCCTCGCCGTCAGGGTCGAGCGTGAGGCCGCGGATAATGAGCAGGATAATGAAGGCGCCGATGAGGAGGGCCGTCGACAAGCGCAGTGCCCCGCCGAACGCCATGCGCGGCATGGCCTTTTCGTCGTCGGCGAGCACGTCGGTCGCCGGGTCCTCGTCAGGATCGGCGGGGGTGAGGTCGTCGTGGTCGCTGCGCTGGGTGCTCAGTGGGCTGACCGGGGACATGTACTCGGTGGGTGGGTAGCGGTCAACACTGTTGAACTGCTCGGTGTGGTCCACGACGTGGTCGAGGCGAGTGCCCTCGATGGTGGTGGCTGAGCCGTACTCCTCCCAGAACTCGTTGAGAACCGACAGGCGGATCGCGCGCTCGACCATCCACTGCGCCAACGGCTCGACGCGGACGATGAAGCGCATGTCCAGCGTCCACGGCATACCCACAGTGGCAGGAGGGTTGATGTCCACGGCGGGGTGCACCGTGAGGTCGTCGAGAAGCTTGGGGCGAATATCCGCCCGGTTCAGCGCGCGGCGGGCGGCCGATTCCGAGCGCGCGACGGCCTCGTCGGCGCTGGTCGAGCCGAGCAGCGGGACCGGGATGACGACCACCGCGGAGGCCCAGTAGTTGGATTGGTTGATGCAGATGCGCGCGGTCGAGTTGGGGATGCTGATCGTCGATTGCTCCATCGTGCGGATCTGGGTCGCGCGCATCGTGATCTGGATGACGTTGCCGGAGACCTCGATCCCGTTGCCTTCAAAGGTGACGAAGTCGCCCACACCGTACTGCTTTTCCGTCAGGACGAAAAACCCGGCGAGGAAGTCGGCGATGATGTTCTGCGCGCCGAAACCGATTGCGGCCGAGACCACGGTCGCCGGGATCGCTGCGCCGGCAAGCGAGAACCCGACCTCTTGCAGGAAGAAGACCAGGATGAGGAAGAACGCGATCGCCTGCGCGATATAGATGCCCACACCGGCGATGGCCAGCTGGCTTTTCGCCTCGTCGTTATCCGCTTGGGCGTCGGCGCGTCGTTCAGCGACCCGGTTGGCGAAGCGGCCCGCGCGGGGCACAAGCATCGCGAGGATAATCAGCAGTGCGAGGTTGATTCCGGTGTTGGCGACCCAGCGCCAGGCTTCTTCGGCGATGTAGGCGTACGGCATAGTGCTTTCTTACAGTAGCGCCAAATGACTACCTGTTGAGTATTAAAAACCGTAGCGCTGTGTATGATGTGGTCATGATCAATTCGCGACTAGTAGTAATCATTGCCGGTGCGGCGCTTGCCGTAGCGGTCTGATCTTCTGCTTCAGTCCCTCAAACAAGCGCCCTCGACAGCACCGAAGTGCTGGACCGAGGGCATTCGATTTTGGTCTTTTTGCTTTTACCTCCCCCTCCACCCGCTTAAAAAACACAAGGAGCTATCTCCCGTGGCAGCTTCCAAAAAGCCCTCACCCAAGGCCCGCAAACCCGAAGAGGTCTCGCCGGAGCGTATGACCGGTGCGGACGCTGTCGTCCGCAGCCTGGAAGCGCTGGGCACTGACATCGTCTTCGGCTTGCCGGGCGGCGCCGTCCTTCCTTTGTACGAGTCCCTGTTTGCCGCCGAGAAGCTGCGCCACGTCCTCGTGCGCCACGAGCAAGGAGCAGGCCACGCCGCGACGGGTTACGCCCAGGCTTCCGGCAAGGTCGGCGTGTGCATCGCCACCTCAGGTCCCGGTGCGACCAACCTGGTCACCGCGATTGCCGACGCTTACCTTGACTCCGTCCCGATCCTGGCGATTACCGGCCAGGTCGGCTCGCCGCTGATCGGCACCGACGCCTTCCAGGAGGCGGATATTCGCGGCATCACCATGCCGATTACCAAGCACAACGTGATGGTGCGCAGCGCCGACGAGATCCCGGCGGCGATCGCGGAGGCGCACCACATCGCCTCGACGGGCCGTCCGGGCCCGGTGCTGGTGGACATTCCGAAGGACGTCCAGAACGAGGAGTTCGACTTCTCCTGGCCGCCGGTCCTGGATCTGCCCGGCTACAAGCCGAACACCAAGCCGCACTCCCGCCAAATCGTCCAGGCCGCGCGCATGATCGCCCAGGCCGAGCGCCCGGTGCTCTACATCGGCGGCGGCGTGCTCAAGGCGGAGGCCCACGAGGAGCTGCTCGCGTTTGCCAACGAGACCGGCGTTCCCGTGGTGACCACGCTGATGGCGCTCGGCGTCTTCCCGCAGTCCCACCCGCTGTACATGGGCATGCCGGGCATGCACGGCTCCGTCCCCGCGGTCGGCGCCCTGCAGGAGTCCGACTTGCTCATCGCCATTGGCACGCGTTTCGACGACCGCGTCACCGGCGACACCGACACCTTCGCCCCTGAGGCGAAGACGATCCACGCCGACATCGACCCCGCCGAGGTGGGCAAGATCCGCGAGGTCGACGTCCCGATCGTCGGTGACGCGAAGCGAGTCCTGTCGCAGCTGACCGACGCGTTCAAGGACGGCAAGGCGTCCACGCCGAGGATCGGCGCCTGGATTGAGCGTCTTAACGAGCTCAAGGAGCGCTTCCCGCGCGGCTACGACCCGCAGTCGGACGGCTCCCTGTCGCCGCAGTACGTCATTGAGACCCTCTCGGCTGAGGTTGGCCCGGACGCGATCTACGTCGCTGGCGTTGGCCAGCACCAGATGTGGTCGGCGCAGTTCATTGACTTCGAAAAGCCGCGCACGTGGCTGAACTCGGGTGGTCTGGGCACGATGGGCTACGCCATCCCGGCGGCCCTTGGCGCGAAGGCCGGAGCTCCGGACAAGGAGGTCTGGGCGATTGACGGCGACGGCTGCTTCCAGATGACCAACCAGGAAATCACCACAGCTGCGATGGAGGGCTTCCCGTTCAAGGTCGCCCTGATCAACAACGGCAACCTGGGCATGGTCCGCCAGTGGCAGACGCTGTTCTACGGGGGCCACTACTCGCACACGAAGCTCGGCGGCGAGGTCTACGTCCCGGACTTTGTCAAGCTCTCCGACGCGCTCGGCGCGGAAGCAATCCGCGTGACCACGGAGGAGGAGGTTCTCCCGGCGATTAAGCGCGCGCGCGAAATCAACGACCGCCCCGTGGTCATCGAGTTCATCGTGGGTGAGGACGCGCAGGTGTGGCCGATGATCTCGGCGGGTTCGTCCAACTCCGATATCCAGTACGCGATGAACATCCGCCCGTTCTTCGACCTCGAGGAGTCCGCGGGCGAGGCGCCCGAAGACATCGACGATGTCGTTGAGATCGAGACCGAGAAGGGAAACTGACATGAACAAAGATGAGACAAACCGCCACATCCTCTCCGTCCTCGTCCTTGACCTCGACGGCATCATCACCCGCGTCACGGCCCTGTTCACCCGCCGCGGCTACAACCTGGTCTCCCTGGTCTCCGCCAACACGGAGACCGAGGGTGTCAACCGGCTAACCATCGTCGTCGACGCCAGCGAGTACCACATCGAGCAGATCACCAAGCAGCTTCACAAGCTCATCCAGGTGCTCAAGGTCACGCGGCTTGACGACGCCAACACCATCGCGCGATCCCTCCTTTTGGTGAAAGTCAACGCCGACAACTCGAACCGCCCGCAGGTTGTCGATGCGGCGAACATCTTCCGCGCTCGCGTCGTCGACGTGGCCCCGGAGTCCGTCGTGATTGAGGCGACGGGCACGCCCTCGAAGCTCCGCGCGTTCTTGGACGTGATGGAGACCTTCGGGATCCGCGAGCTGGTCAGCTCGGGGCAGGTCGCGCTCAACCGCGGCCCGAAGGCAATGGGCACCTCGAAGTAGCACGGTCTACTCTCGGAACCAACGCCCACTGTGGCATAATTTGAAACATCCGTCTCACATACTAAGAAAGGTACGTGGTTTCCTCCATGGCAATCGAAGTCTTCTACGACAAGGACGCCGACCTCTCGCTCATCCAGGGCAAGAAGGTCGCCGTGATCGGCTACGGCTCGCAGGGGCACGCTCACGCTCAGAACCTCCGCGAGTCCGGTGTGGAGGTCGTTATCGGCCTGCGCGACGGCTCTAAGTCCGCCGAGAAAGCGAAGGAGGCTGGCTTCGAGGTCAAGTCCAATGCCGAGGCAGCCAAGTGGGCTGACGTGATCATGCTTCTCGCCCCGGACACCTCCCAGGCTGAGATCTTCAAGAACGACATCGAGCCGAACCTTAACGACGGAGACGCACTGTTCTTCGGCCACGGCCTGAACATCCACTTCAAGCTCATCGAGCCGGCCGACAACATCACCGTCGCCATGGTCGCTCCGAAGGGCCCGGGCCACCTGGTTCGCCGCACCTTCGCCGACGGCAAGGGCGTCCCCGCCCTGATCGCCGTCGAGCAGGACCCGTCCGGCATCGGCCAGGCACTCGCCCTGTCCTACGCGGCAGCAATCGGTGGCGCGCGCGCTGGCGTCATCCCGACCACCTTCGAGGCTGAGACCGTCACCGACCTCTTCGGCGAGCAGGCTGTTCTCTGCGGCGGCCTCGAGCAGCTCATCATGAACGGCTTCGACGTCCTCACCGAGGCTGGCTACGAGCCTGAGATGGCTTACTTCGAGTGCCTCCACGAGATCAAGCTCATCGTCGACCTCATCTACGAAGGCGGCATTGCCAACATGAACTACTCGGTGTCCGACACCGCTGAGTTCGGCGGCTACCTCTCCGGCCCGCGCGTCGTCGACGAAGGCTCGAAGGAGCGCATGCGCGACGTTCTCAAGGACATCCAGTCCGGCGAGTTCACCCGCCGCCTCGTCGCCAACGTCGAGAACGGCAACACCGAGCTCGAGGGCCTGCGCGAGAAGGTCTCCCAGCACCCGATCGAGAAGACCGGTGCCGAGCTGCGCGACATGATGAGCTGGGTCAAGAACCCGCTCACCGACACCGCTCAGTAAGAATTGCTGCACATTCCCGTCGCCCTTCGTGGGTGGCGGGTTTTGTCGTTGGTGGGGTGTGGGGGTTCCCGGGTGGAGTCCGCAATGCGGAGTGGTCACTCTGCCGCTGCGGAGTTTGTAGAGTAGTCACTCTGGCGCTGCGGAGTTTGTAGAGTCCGCAATGCGGAGTCGGGACGACCGTGAAGTTGAGCGTCGGCAAGCAAGGCTGCGTGTGGAGTCCGCAATGCGGAGTTGGGGTGGGGTTTGATTGAGTGTTGGTTAGCGGGGGCCGGGTGGAGTCCGCAATGCAGAGTGCGCGGAATCCGTCAACACCCAGGTGGCTTTCTGTGCAGTGTTTTCACAGTTTGCCTTTGCTGCTGCGGAGTCCGCAATGCGGACTGGCCACTCTGCCGCTGCAGAGTCCGCAATGTAGAGTCCGCAATGCGGAGTCGGGGCGACCGTGAAGTTGAGCGTCGGCAAGCAAGGCTGCCGGCAGAGTCCGCAATGCGGACTGGCCACTCTGCCGCTGCAGAGTGCGTGGAGTCCACGGGTTCGCAATGCGGACTCACATCCGCGCAAATCGCACCCACCTCACGCGCCCACAACAAAACCCCGCGCCCTGCGCGAGCAGGATGCGGGGTCGAGTTCTACGGGCCGGGGTGGCCACGGCTAGAAACTAGTTGGTGGGAGCTGCGCTCTCGACGGCGTCGCCAGCGTTTTCGGCTGCGCCCTCAGCGGCGTTGCCAGCGCTCTCGGCCGGGTTAGCCGGCTCGGACTCGCCGCTGACCACTGCGGTCTCGGTGACGTTTTCGGTCTCGGTCGAAACAACGGAGGTGGAGGTCTCGCCGGTGGTGGCGGCCTCGTCGTCGTTGTTGGCGAACAGGGACCAGAGCAGCCAGCCGATGAGCAGCAGGGCGAGCAGGCCCAGCAGCCACTTCCACCAGCCGCCGCCCTCGTTAGCGGTCACGGCCGTGGAGCCGGCGGTGGCGCTAGTGGTAGCGGGGGTGGTGGTCTTCTCGACACGGGTAACGTCAGCGTTCGCGACGGCATCCTTGTCCAGGTTACGGGGGTCCTTCGGATCCGGGGTGGGGTTCTGGTTAGTCATGAAAATGTCCTTTCGTCTAAAGCGATTTATCGTGTCCGCTAGGGCAACCGTCCGACCGCGATCTTCCAGTTGGATAACTGTCCGCCCGCAGTGGACTGCCTAACTAGGTTAACAAAATCTTAAGCACCTATGCGCTTACGGTTGTGTAACGAAGCCGCAACAGGCAGTATTCGCCCTACTCCGGATAGGTTTCCTGGACAAAGTGCTATTTTCAATAGCTTGTCATTTACCGTGTTTTCCAGCTAGAGTGTGTCGCATGAGCCACACACACGAGCATTCGCCAGCACACGCGCCGCGTCGCGCTCTTCTGACGGCGCTCGCGATCACCACGACAGTGTTCTTTGTTGAGTTCGTCGGTGGCTACCTCTCCGGCTCCATGGCTCTGATGGCGGATTCGATGCACATGCTCTCGGATTCGGCGGGCCTGATGATCGCGGTCATCGGCACACTGATCAGCCAGCGCGCCTCCACCGCCGTGGCCACGTACGGCTTCGCCCGCGCCGAGGTTCTCACAGCGCTCGTCAACGCGGTCTCCGTCATCGCCGTGACGGTGTGGATCGTCGTCGAGGCGCTGTCGCGATTGCGCGACCCAGCCCCGATTCACACGCGCACGATGATGCTCGTCGCACTGATCGGCCTCGTCGCCAACGCCGCCTCAGCCGTCGTCCTGCACCGCCACAAAGAGGGATCGATCAACGTCCGCGGCGCCTTCCTGCACGTCATCGTCGACCTGCTCGGCTCCGTCGCAGTCCTCGCAGCAGGCGCCGTGATCGCGCTCACCGGGTTCACCCCGGCCGATGCGATCGCCTCGCTACTCATCGCCGTGCTTGTTGTGCCGCGCGCCTGGCAGCTGCTCCTCCAATCGCTACGCGTCCTTTTGGAACAAGCCCCGCGCGGCTTCGCGACGCAGCGCATCGAGCCCACCCTGCGAAGCATCGACGGCGTCATTGATGTCCACGACGTTCACGTCTGGTCCCTCGGCGGCTCCGACGTCGTGGTCACGGCCCACCTCGTCGCGCACGAAGACGCGCCCCGCGGCCCGCTTCTCGACGCCGCCCAGCAGCGCCTCACCGACCTCGGCGTCGACCACCCGACAATCCAGGTGGAGCTGCCAGGCCACACCGATCACGAGCGCGCGTGCGGCGCCTCGCTTGGCAGGTAGAGCTGTCCCTTTTGTCTTAGAGTGTGGGGCATGGGCTTTACCACGCCGAGCTACTCGCTGTCCGACCTTTTCGCACGCGTTCACCGCGGCGAGCTTCAGTTGCCCGATTTCCAGCGCGAATACATCTGGGACGTCGACCGCGTCCGCACCCTCGTCACCTCTGTCCTGCGCGGCTACCCGATCGGGTCGCTGCTCGCCCTCGACACCCGCAACGTCGCCCCGCGCTTCAAATCGCGCCCGCTCGACGGCGCCCCGCAAGCCCAGGTCCAGCCGGGGCTTTTGCTTCTCGACGGTCAGCAGCGCCTGACGTCTCTCTTCCACGCTTTCAGCGGCGACGGTGTCGTACCCACCGTCGACTTTCTAGGAAACCGCATCTCGAGGCGCTTCTTCGTTGACATCCGCCGCGCCGTCTCCGCGCAACCGCTGCCGGTGGAGGCCGTCTTCGCCGTGGATACTAACGGCGACGTCCGCTCCCACTTCGGCCCGGCGATTAGCGGCGGGCTCAACACCCGCGAGGGCATGCTCGAGCACGGCGTAATCCCTGTCTCGGCGCTGCTCAACGACGACGCCAACACCCTGCTGATTGATCTCGCGGCCGCCACGGAGGACCCGCAGATGCGCGAGGCCGCCGCGGCGTTCCAATCGCGCGTGGTCAGCCAGCTTCCCGCCTACGACATCCCCCTGGTGCGCATCGACCGCGACACCTCGCTCGTGGGCATCGGCCAGATCTTCGCCCACGCCAACTCGGCGGGCGTGCAGATGGACGTTTTCGAGCTTCTGACAGCAACGTTTGCGCTCCAGGACCCTGAGTTTGTTGTAGTGGAGCACTGGGCGGGCGTCGAAAAGCAATTGCGCGAACACCCAGCGCTGGACAACATCGGCCGAATTGAGTTTCTGCGCGCAATGTCGCTGTTGATTACCGGGCGGCACGGCCCCGCCCGCGGGCACCGCGGGGACATCCTCAGCATCGACCTCGAGGGCTACCTCGCCCACGCCGACGAGGTCGCTGCCGGTTTCGCGGCCGCGGCCGAGTTCCTCGCCGAGCGCAGGATGCTCACCACCGACCAGGTCCCGTACACCACGCAGCTGGTCACCCTCGCCGTCCTGCTCGCGCGGCTGGTGGATCGCCCCGGGGTGCTAGACAACGAGCAGTCGCGCGACCGCCTCAACCGCTGGTTCTGGTCGGGCGTGTTCGGTGAACTTTACGGCGCGCATTCGCCCATCATCCGCGCCGGGGCGGATGTCGACGAAGTCACGCCCTGGGTGATGGGGGAGACAGACACCACCCCGCGCACCGTCGAGGACGCGCGCTGCACTCGCGCACGCATCGTCTCCGCGGGGCCCGATTCCGGCGTCTACCGCGGCCTGTTTGCGCTGCTCATGGCCCGCGACGCGCGTGATTGGCGCACCGGCCAAGCCTTCGAATGCGACACCATGGAGAGGCTCGAGCCCACCTTCGAACTGGTCTTTCCGCGCGGGGTGTGTGACACCCGCGGGGTCGATCCGCAGTTCGCGGAGTCGGTGGTCAACCGCACGCCGATGGGTGTGCGCACCCGCATTTTCATCGAGGGCAACGAGCCGAAGCGCTACCTGCCGAGGCTGCAGTCAAAGTGCCTGATGGAGGACGCCGAGTTCGACGCGATGCTCGCCGCCCACGAGATCAATCCGCGGACGCTGTTCGCGTCGGACGTCGATACGTTCATGCGCGAGCGCCTTGATCGCCTGGCCACGATCATCGAGCACGCGATGGGCAAGCCGGTGGACGAAAGCTAGCGCCGCCTCCTTCCATGAACCGCCCCACCATTGTTGCCCCTTTCATCGCCGCCGCGTTGGCGCTAAGCGCCTGCTCGTCCGGGCCTGCGGCATCGCCCCTTGACGACGCCCGCACGCAGAACCAGGCCCGCCACGTCGCCGAGCGCTTCGCGCCGCACCCGGTTGTCCTCGACGACCCGTACGGGTTCGAGACCTCCCGGCTGTTCTTCCCGGCCTCGGAGACGGTCGTGGTCACCGACTCCACCCCGCAGGCCCAGCTGCGCGGCGCATCGATCGCGGTGACGGCGCACGCACCGCTTCTGGTCTACGCCCCTGAGCGCCACGGTGAGGTGCTGGAGGAGATTCAGCGCCTCGGGACCCACACGGTGCTCACCATCGGCGACGTCGCCTTCGCTCCCGCCAGCGGGCGGGTCACAGTCCAGCGCGACCCCGGCGGGCTCGACGCCCTGCACACAATGACGAGCCTGGAGTTTGACGTCCGCGACATCGAGGACACCGCCGATGCGCGCGAGACGGTCGCCGCGGTCGCCTCACTGGCCGGCAATCCGCCCGTGTGGCTGCGCACGCGTGAGGCCCCGGCGACGAAGCCGGGGGCGCAGGCCGCACCCTTCCCGCTGCAGTCGCGCCGGGACGCAGACATGGCACCTGTGGTCGTCGCTACGCCCGCGAGCCCGCTGCCCGCGGTGAGCAACGCCCGCAGCTTCGGCGCCCGCGTCGCGGTCGTCGACGAGCCCGACCCGCGGCAGTCGCGCGAAACCCTGCTCGCGCTCGCCGGGCTGGCGAACGAGCCGCTGATTGCGCTGGGCCCGGAGTTTGGCACGGAGCAGGAACTTTCGCGGCGCATCATGCAGGCCGAAGAATATTATTAATTGTGCGGTGTTTCGCCGCGCCGCCGGGGAGGTTACGATAAACAACGTCCTTTTGCTCCCGCCATTTAACCCAGGAGATCATCGCAGTGTCCAAACCAGTCGTGCTCATCGCTGACAAGCTCGCCCCCTCCACCGTCGACGCGCTCGGAGATGGGGTTGAGGTCCGCTGGGTGGATGGCCCCAACCGCGCCGAGCTGCTCGCCGCAGTGCCCGAGGCCGACGCGCTTCTCGTGCGCTCCGCCACCACCGTGGACCGCGAAGTGATCGAGGCTGCCCCGCAGCTCAAGATCATCGGCCGCGCCGGCGTTGGTCTGGACAACGTCGACATCGACGCCGCCACCGAGCGCGGCGTGATGGTAGCCAACGCCCCGACCTCGAACATCCACTCCGCCTGCGAGCACGCGATCGCGCTGCTTCTGGCCACCGCCCGCCAGATTCCGGCAGCCGACAAGACGCTGCGCGACGCCGAGTGGAAGCGCTCCGCGTTCAAGGGCGTCGAGGTCTTCGGCAAGACCGTCGGCATCGTCGGTTTCGGCCACATCGGCCAGCTCTTCGCCCAGCGCCTCGCCGCTTTCGACACCACGATCATCGCCTACGACCCGTACGCCAACCCGGCCCGCGCGGCGCAGCTCGGCGTTGAGCTCGTGGAGCTCGAGGAGCTCATGTCTACGGCCGACTTCGTCACCATTCACCTGCCCAAGACGAAGGAAACCGCGGGCATGTTCAACGCGGACCTGCTGGCCAAGTCGAAGCAGGGCCAGATCATCATTAACGCCGCCCGCGGCGGGCTTGTCGACGAGCAGGCGCTTGCCGACGCCATCGTCTCCGGCCGCATCCGCGGCGCCGGCTTCGACGTCTACGCCTCCGAGCCGTGCACCGACTCGCCGCTGTTCGGCCTGGACCAGGTGGTGGTCACCCCGCACCTGGGCGCATCCACCGAGGAGGCCCAGGACCGCGCCGGCACCGACGTCGCCGATTCCGTGCTCAAGGCGTTGCGCGGCGAGTTCGTCGCCGACGCCGTCAACATCACCGGCGGCCGCGTCGGCGAGGAGGTCGCCTCCTGGCTCGACCTGTCGCGCAAGCTGGGCCTTCTCGCTGGCAAGCTTCTCGACGCCGCCCCGGTCTCCCTGCACGTCACCTCTCGCGGCGAGCTGTCCACCGAGGACGTCGACACGCTCGGCCTGTCCGCCGTGCGCGGGCTGTTCTCCGGTATCGTCTCTGAGCCGGTGACCTTCGTGAACGCCCCGACGATCGCGGAGTCGCGCGGTCTGGAGTACACCGTGGACACCGCGAGTGAGGCCCGCAGCCACCGCAGCGCGCTCGAGGTGCAGGTCGCCTCGGCCTCCGGCGAGGTCGCGACCGTCACCGGCGCGCTGACCGGTCTGGAGCGCGTGGAGAAGATCGTCAACATCAACGGCCGCGGCGTGGACATGCGCGCCGAGGGCCGCAACCTGTTCCTGCGCTACACCGACGCCCCGGGCGCGCTGGGCAAGGTGGGCAGCACCCTGGGCGAGGCCGGCATCAACATCGAGGCCGCCGCCCTGACCCAGGCCGCGAAGGGCGATGGCGCCGTGCTCATCCTGCGCGTGGAGCGCGAGGTGCCGGAGGAGCTCGAGGCGGCTATCGCATCCTCCATCGACGCAAGCTCCATCCAGATCGACCTGAGCTAGCCGCTTGTAGTTTTCCCAATTTTCACCTCCCGATTCGGTCTTCGTGAGATGATCTGTCTCACACCGATCACCGACGAAGGGAGTGTGGGATGAGCGTAAAAGTCAACGGGCTGCGCGAGAGGCCGGACGCGGACAGGCTTGAGATCTCAACGACGCCCGACGGGCGCGAGCACGTCGTTGGGGTTCGGCCGAAAAAGGCCATCGGAACTGTCGAGCGCGTCGTCATCGCCATCGCGGCCGTCATCGCGGCGCTGGGCTGGGCGGTGCTCGCGCTCAACCGCGATGAGGAGATCAGCTCGGTATGGCTCGTGCTCGCCGCGATTGGCTCCTACATCATCGGCTACACGCTCTACGCCCGTCTGATCGAATACAACGTGGTCAAGCCGCGCAACACCCGCGCGACCCCAGCCGAGTACATCGACGACGGTAAGGACTTCGTCTCCACCGACCGGCGCGTGCTGTTTGGCCACCACTTCGCCGCCATCGCCGGCGCCGGCCCGCTCGTCGGGCCCGTCATGGCCGCCCAGATGGGGTATCTGCCGGGCACGCTGTGGATCATCATCGGCGTCGTGTTCGCGGGTGCTGTGCAGGACTACCTGGTGCTGTGGGTCTCCACGCGACGGCGCGGCCGCTCGCTGGGGCAGATGATCAGCGACGAGGTCGGCCGCGTCGGCGGCGCCGCCGGCATCTTCGCCACGATGGTGATCATGGTCATCATCATTGCGGTGCTCGCCTTGATCGTGGTCAACGCCCTGGCCGATTCGCCGTGGGGCGTGTTCTCCATCGCCATGACCATCCCGATCGCGCTGTTCATGGGCTGCTATACCCGCTTTATCCGCCCGGGCCGAGTCGCCGAGGTCTCCGCCATCGGCGTGATCCTGCTCCTGGCCGCCATCATCGGCGGGGGCTACGTCGCCGACACCGCCTGGGGTGCGGAGGTGTTCACCCTGTCGAAGACGGCGCTGGCGTTCGCGCTGATCATCTACGGCGTTGTTGCGGCAATCTTGCCGGTGTGGTTGCTGCTCGCGCCGCGCGACTACCTGTCGACGTTTATGAAGGTCGGCGTCGTGGCGCTGCTTGCGGTGGCGATCATCATCGACCGCCCGATGATCCAGATGCCGGCGATTACCTCCTTCGCCATCGAGGGCAACGGGCCGGTGTTCGCCGGGTCGCTGTTCCCGTTTTTGTTCATCACCATCGCCTGCGGCGCCCTGTCGGGCTTTCATGCACTGATTTCCTCGGGCACCACCCCGAAGCTGATTGAAAAAGAATCGCACATGCGCACCATCGGCTACGGCTCCATGTTGGTGGAGTCCTTCGTCGCGGTGATGGCGATGATCACCGCGGTGATCCTGAACCGCCACCTGTACTTCGCGGTAAACTCTCCAGCTGCGGTGACGCAGGGTACGCCGGAGGGCGCGGCGGAATTCGTCGCTACGCTCAACCTGCCGGGCGACCCGATTACGGCGCAGCAGCTCGCCGAGACCGCCAACGCCATCGGGGAGGCCACCGTGGTTTCCCGCACCGGCGGCGCGCCGACGTTCGCGCTCGGAATGTCCGAGATCATGACCAACCTGCTGGGCAACGAGGCGTTGCAGGCGTTTTGGTACCACTTCGCGATCATGTTTGAGGCGCTGTTCATTCTCACCACCGTCGATGCCGGCACCCGCGTAGCCAGGTTCATGATGTCGGACACGCTCGGTTCCGTGCCGGGTCTGGGCAAGTTCAAAGACCAGTCCTGGACGATTGGGTCGTGGATTTCCACTTTCGTGGTGTGCGGCCTGTGGGGCGCGATCCTGGTCATGGGCGTGACCGACCCGCTCGGCGGCATTAACGTGTTGTTCCCGCTGTTCGGCATCGCCAACCAGCTCCTCGCCGCGATCGCTCTGACCCTGGTCACCGTCGTGCTGGTGAAGAAGGGGCTGTACAAGTGGGTGTGGATACCGGTTGTCCCGCTCGTGTTCGACCTCGTGGTTACGCTGACCGCGAGCTGGCAGAAGATCTTCCACTCCAACCCGGCGATTGGCTACTTCGCGCAGAACGCGCGCTTCCGTGACGCGAAGGCTCAAGGGCTGACCGAGTTTGGCAACGCGAAGTCACCCGAGGCGATCGACGCGGTGATCCGAAACACCTACATCCAGGGCGCGCTGTCCATCCTGTTCGCCTCCCTGGTTGTCATCGTGGTGATCACGGCACTTGTGGCCGTCGTCAAGGCTCTGCGAGCGCAATCGGCGGGGTTGCGCGTGCCCACGAGCGAGGAGCCGGACCACCCGTCGACGCGGTTCATCCCGCGCGGCATGGCGGCCAGCGCCGAGGAGAAGCGCGTCGCCGAGGAGCTGGGGCTCACGCTCGCCTCGAGTGGGGGTGCGCACTAGATGGTGCTCAAAGTGATCAACGGGGTGACCTGGTACATCAAGGAGCTCATGGGTGATAACGACTACGCCAAGTACTGCGCGCACCTCGCCGCGCACCACCCGGGTGCCGAGCCGCCGACGGAGAAAGAGTACTGGAAGCAGCGCTGGGCGCGCGAGTCCGCAAACCCCGGTAGCCGGTGCTGCTAGGCTAAACCGGTCACACTGTGAACGCTGTGTAAGCAGTAAGGAAGGACTCCCACAACATGAAAATTGCGGTGATCGCTGGCGACGGAATCGGCACCGAAGTCATGGCCGAAGGCCTGAAAGTGCTGCGCGCGGTACGCGACGATGTCGAGACCACCGAGTACGACCTCGGCGCCCGCCGCTACCTGCGCAACGGGGAGCTCCTGACCGACGTGGACCTGGACAGCTTGCGCGCGCACGACGCGATCCTGCTCGGCGCGATCGGCGACCCGGCCCGCGTGCCCGCCGGTGTGCTGGAGCGCGGCCTGCTGCTGCCGCTGCGCTTCTCCTTGGACCACTTCGTCAACCTGCGCCCGTCGCGGCTCTACCCGACGGCGGTCAGCCCCCTGGCCAACCCGGGCGACATCGACTTCGTTGTCGTGCGCGAGGGCACCGAGAGCCTGTATGCCGGCAGCGGTGGCGTGCTGCGCGCCAACACCCCGCACGAGGTGGCGTGCGAGGTCTCGCAGAACACCCGCTTCGGCGTCGAGCGCGTGGTGCGCTACGCCTTCGAGCTGGCCATGCAGCGCCGCAAGCACCTCACGCTGGTACACAAGACCAACGTCCTGGTTAATGCCGGCGGGCTGTGGCAGAAGA
This sequence comes from Corynebacterium sanguinis, assembly GCF_007641235.1. NCBI lineage: Bacteria > Bacillati > Actinomycetota > Actinomycetes > Mycobacteriales > Corynebacteriaceae > Corynebacterium > Corynebacterium sanguinis. The sequence continues at coordinate 2,101,999 of NZ_CP038157.1, read as the reverse complement.
CGGTTGACGCCGTCGCCGCCGAGTACCCGGAGGTCACGGTCGACTACAACCACATCGACGCCACCACGATCTACATGGTCACCGACCCGCAGCGTTACGACGTCATCGTCACCGACAACCTCTTCGGCGACATCATCACCGACCTCGCCGGCGCGGTTACCGGCGGCGTCGGTCAGGCGTGCTCCGGCAACATCGACGCCTCGCGCACCAACCCGTCCATGTTCGAGCCGGTCCACGGTTCCGCCCCGGATATCGCGGGCAAGGGCATCGCCGACCCGACGGCGATGATTCTGTCGGTCGCCATGATGCTGCGCTGGCTTGGCGACGCATCCGCCGCCGAGCGGATCGAGTCAGCCGTCGCCGCCGACGTCGCCGCGCGCGAGGCCGGCCCCGTGAGCACCACGGAGGTTGGTGACCGCATCGTCGCGGCGCTGAAGTAGGGTGGTTCGCGTTACCGCCCAACGTTTAAGGACACTCTTAGATGACCACCACTTTCGTGCGCCCGCGCGCCGTGATCGCCGCCGCTGTCACACTGCCAGCTCTGTTTGCCGGGGCGTGCGGCAGCGGTGGTACTCCCGCGGAGTCGCCGCGGCTGGAGACCAGCGGGCCTGAGGTGCTCAGCGACGCCGACGGGACCGGAATCGACGTGTCCAGGCGGCTGTTCGAGAGCTCCGATGCGGTGGTGGTGGCGTCGCCAAGCCGCGACGCCCAGCTCCACGGCGCCGCGGTAGCCGCCGAGCTCGGCGCCCCGCTGCTCGTGCGCGCAGGTGGCGCCGAGGCTGCCGTCGACGCCGAGATTCAGCGCCTCGGTGCCAAGCGCGTCATCGACGTGCCCGGCGACGATGAGGTGCTCGCCCAGACCGCGCCGGTTGCCTCCGACTCTGCCGAAAGCGATGTCGCGGCTATCGCGGCGCTCGAGCCCGCGAACCCGGTCGAGCTTCAGCTGCCCGAGATGCTAGCCACTGAGGAGACCTCCCTGGGCGCCGCTGCGACCGCGCGGGCAGCGGGCGCGCAGCTCGACGTGCTTGCGGTCCCGGACCCGCGCCTGACCAGCGAGTCGATGCGCACCGTCACCGGGCAGGACACGCTCGCACTGGGCAGTCAGTGGGGCACAACTGAGGAGTACGCGCACCGCGTCGAGCTTGCCGCTGCCGGAGAGCTGCCCGGTGGCGGCGGGTTGGTCTTCCCTGGCCGGCGCATGATCGCGCTTTACGGGCACAGCTTCGCCCCGGAGCTCGGCGTGATGGGCGAACAGGACCCTGTCGCTGCCGCTGCGCTAGCAACGCAGTATGCGCAGCAGTACCAGCCGATGGAGGAGCAGCCGGTGATCCCGGCGTTCGAGATCATCGTCACCGTCGCCTCGGAGTTTCCGGGCGAGGACGGCGACTACTCCAACGAGGCGCCGCTGGAGACGGTTGTGCCGTGGATCGACGCCATCACCGAGGCCGGCGGCTACGCCGTGCTGGACCTGCAGCCGGGCCAAGGCGACTTCCTGCACCAGGCAAAGCTCTACGAGGAGCTGCTCAAGCGCCCAAATGTCGGCCTCGCCCTCGATTCGGAGTGGAAGCTTAACCCGGGCGAGGCGCCGCTGTCGCGCGTTGGTTCCGCCAGCGCCGAAGAGATCAACGTCGTTGCGGACTGGCTGGCTCAGCTCGTGCGCGAGAACAACTTGCCGCAGAAAGCGTTCGTTTTGCACCAGTTCCAGGTGGCGATGTTCCCGGATCGCGAAAACATCCAGACTGTTCACCCGGAGCTGGCCTACGTGCTGCACGCCGATGGCCACGGCAGCCCCGGGCAGAAGTACGACACCTGGAACGTGTTGCGCGAAGGCCTCGACCCGAACTTCTTCATGGCGTGGAAGAACTTTATCGACGAAGACCAGCCGATGTTCACCCCCGAACAGACTTATCTGGAGGTCGAACCGCGCCCGTGGTTTGTCAGCTACCAGTAAAATAGGTGCATGACAGTCGAACTCGACGAGGTCCGCGCTTTCCTCGCC